>JACNJL010000058.1 GCA_014382585.1 Limisphaerales bacterium
CGCATTGGTTTCGAACACGTGGGGGTAGCTGTAATTAAAATCCCATCGCGCGGGAGGACGCGTACCGGGCGCGGATTCGTCACGATACATTTGCCCCACTTCCGCCGCCGACAGTGCGCGCCGCCAAATGCGAACGTCGTCCATATCGCCCGTGAGCTGTTTGCGCGGATGCACCTCTGCGTTTCCCTCGCCATTGGCTGCGCCGAGCAGCAGATGATAATCGGAATCAAAATCCACCGTTTTGGATTTTGAAATATCTTTTTGGGTTAACAACTTGCCATCCAGAAATACATTTAACGTTTGATCCCGATCGAACACCGCCACCAGTTGATGCCATTTGCCGTTGTTGAGGCCGATGTCCCGCAAGCCCAAATGGACAACACCGGAATTCCCATCACCGCCCGTGGATTGCAATAGCACCAGCAGCAAATTTTGGTGCTGTTCATACTCGTGATACGCCGCTAAACCCCAACAGCATGGCAACCGCAATTCGCTTTTTTTACCGACCAACCCGAACGCATCATCCGTGGTTTTCACCCACAAACTCACGGTGAAATCGTTGGTACGAATGTCGAGCCGATCACCGATGTCGATGGAGGCATTGCCATCAAAATGCAGCGCGCGATCGGCGCGGCCGAAGCGGTCGGTGGTGGGCGTCACGCCTGTGGCATTGCCGTCGTAGCCGTGGCCGGTGGCGTCGCGGGCGTGGCCGTCCATCGGCCAATGCGCCTCCACGCCATCGCGCCAGCTGGGCTCGGACGTTTCCGGTGAATCTGATTCGCCCCATTGATTCCAAGCCAGCGTGCCCACCAACAACACTGCCAATGTGGCCAGCAGTTTATTGAAAATCGCGGTGCTTTCTTCCAGCGGCCGATGGCCATCGCGCACGCGTTCGAGGTCCTCGGCCATTTCTGCTGCATTGGCGTAGCGCTCTTTGGGCAAATCCGCGCAGGCTTTGAGGATCACCGCGTTGAGACCGCGCAGTTCCGGATTCGGCGCAGGCAATTCGGGGAAGTCGTAGCGATCTTTGCCCGTGGCCATTTCGTAGAGCACTTTGCCGAGCGCGAACACGTCCGCCGTGGTTTTGCCCGGGCCTTCGTACGGGATGTAGCCGAACGTGCCCACCGCCGAGGGTGTGCTATCCATTCGCGCCACGAGGCCAATGTCCACCAGCTTCGGCTTGCCGTCCACGTAGATAATGTTGGAAGGCTTCACATCGCGATGCACCAACTCGTGCGTGTGCAAATGCGCCAACGCGCGTGCGAGGCTCACGCCCACCTTCAAACATTTCGCCGGGGGCAAAGCGCCGTGCGCGGCGAGTTGACCTTGCAGCGTGCGCGGCTCGTACGTTTTTGGATTCACCTCATTGGCGTCCACGTCCGCGTCATCCGCCAGCTCCATCACGCTGAAGAATAATCCGCGCGCGTCATCGCGTTCCAAGCGCAGCACATCCACAATGCCCACGTGACTACGGCTCAACGATTCAAATCGCTGTTGGCCGCGCCATTCGCGTTCGTACGGATGCGCATCCTCAAAGCGATCGCGCCGCACCAGCTTCACCGCGCGAAAGGCGCCCTCTTCCCCAACCGATTCCCGCGCCAGCCACACCTCGCCATAAGTGCCTCCGCCAATCTGACGCAGCAAAGTCAACCCCGGCAATTGGGGTGCGTCTTCATTAGATTCACTAAAATTCTTTCCCGCCATTTCAATCAAATTTTTCCAGTAGGGACGCACGTCCGCGCCACGCCCTTCATCAATCGCGCCCGCAACAACCTCTCCTCTCCTCCGCAATCCGTCCGATACACACGCGGCTCCGGCGGCGGCTTCAGCCAACGCTCCGCCAGCCGCGTTACCCACGCGTACATCCGCCGACGCCACGGATGCCACCGGCGCAAAGGACGCGATACGTTCAATCCGCCCCCTCCTCCCGCAGCCGCACCAGCTCCTCCTCGAATTTCTCCCCCACCCGATACTTCGCCATATACACCTGCCGATTGCTCACCCCCAGCGTTTCCGTCACCTCCCGCATCGTCCATTCCTGCATCATATAAGCGTGAAAAATCTGGAATTGCTTCGGCCCCACCCGCCGCTTCACCCGTTCCAGAGCGAGGCTCACCATTCGTTTGTTCCATTCGTTGTTCCATAATTGTTTAAATTCATCCCGCCCACGAACCGCCGGCAACCCTTCAAACTCCAAACTCACCGTCGGCACCCGCCGCCCGTTCTTGCGCGCGTGATCCGCCATCCGCGAGCGCAGCACCGTCATCAGCCACGCTTTGTACGAACCCTTCTCGCGATCATACACAAACCCCGGCATCTTCTGAGACACCTTTGACACCGTCTGCTGTGTCACATCCTCCGCATCCTCCGCACCGAAGCCCGCCTTACGCACCACGTTGTAGAGCAGCATCCAGTACAAATCATAAAACTCCCGCCAACTCCGTTCATCCCCCAAATCCTTGAGCCGCAACAACAAACTACTCCGCGTCGCCAAAGGCGGCTGTTCCCCATCTTTCACCATCCTCTTCCTATCAGTACGCCGCATCGCAGGAGTCTTTCGCAAATGACCATAAAATTCCCATAAAAAAATTATTTTGTGAATATTTGTGAGAAACAGAGGTTTTACAGCGTATTGAATTTCATATGATTTATAAAGAGCTAAGTTCTTCGAATCAAATTGTAATAGCGATCTCTGCTGCCGTGCTCCATTCAATCGGACAATTCAATTGTCACGCGCAAACACAAGTTAATAAAATAACAAGTATTCAGGTTGAATTCATTAAGGGAACATCAGCTGGAAACCCAGGCTCCCCCGAAGTAGTCATATCCAGTTCATGGAGTTGCACCAGAAAAGTAATCGCAAGTACCGGTGCCTTTGCGACTAGCTTCAATGAATACAAGTCTCAAAGCGGTTCCGGTAATCCCTATATTCATTTGAGGGTAAAATATACTTGCGTCGACCCAACCAAGCCCCCAAGGCCTAGCCCAGAGAATTTGACTTATAGCTGGACTTCATCCAACTCCAATAATGCAACTCAACCAGTTCAGAGCGGTACAGCATTGAAAATGAAAATGGAAAATTTTCCTGGTGGAGTAAATGCTGCATCTTCCACCCGAGGCGATCAAGTAGTTTGGAAACTATCGGCTTCTGCCACACAGGCAGTGGATGGTGTTACTACAAAATTTAACACTTCTGGGACAGCCCCAACTGTAACTTGCATAAATGGCACACTCTCGCAAACTGCCGGAAGCAACTCAAGCGGAAGCAACTCAAGCGGAAGCAACTCAAGCGGAAGTAACCCAGGCGGAAGTAACCCAGGCGGAAGTAACTCAGGCGGAAGTAACTCAGGCGGAAGTAACCCAGGCGGAAGTGGTTCAGCTGGATTCAGCTCCAGTTATTCCAATTCTCGAATGAATGTAGTTCCGGGACGGGGTTCATTTTTTGGGATAAGAAACTCCTACAATAGCAAAATTCGCAACTTAGTACAGCTAGGTAGCGGTGGTTCATCAAACTCATATTCCGGTGCATCCGCTCGTTCGATGCGCCTCAACCTCAGAGCCGGCGCTAGATTCAGAACCGGAAAACGCGGATTTTCGACCTTCTCATCTTCCCAAGCCAGCGGAGGTCAACAATCAAGGCCCTAGAACAATTCCCAATCGACAGTCTACCCAAATAAGCTACACCCGATCCACATCCAAAACCCCATTATACTTGGAGATTTCACTCTTGTTCCCGAGCCATCCTTCAAATTCCCTTTCCAGCATCACAGGCATTCGGTCGTGGTATTTTTTGACGACTTCATTTGGCTTGGTGGTGAGGAGGGTGAAGGTTTCGAGGATGGGTGGCGGGGGCTCGAAAGTGTTTTCGAATAGCTCGGGTTGTTTGCTGGGCGGGCGGTGCCAGCGTTCCCAGAGACCGGCGAAGCAGATGAGTGGGCGGGTGGGATTTGTGAAATGATAAGCTTGGCCGCGGCCATTCGGGTCGGCGGAGCGGTTCCATTCGTAGAAGCCGGTGGCGGGGATGAGGCAGCGGCGGCTTTGCCACGCTTCGCGGAAGGCGGGTTTTTGCGCGGCGGTTTCGCTGCGGGCGTTAATCATTTTAGTGCCGATTTTTTCGTCCTCGGCCCAATGCGGGATGAGGCCCCAGCGTATGGGGCGCAGTTCGGTGCGGCCATTGTCGCGCACGATGACGGGGGCGGTCTCCTTGGGCCAAATCATCGGGCGCGGGGTGAATTCGTAAGTGCAGAGGTCAATGGGCAACACCTCGGCCAATTCCATCGGATCCACAGTTTCGGAGTAGCGACAACACACGGTTGGAAGGTAAAAAGGAAATTGCCAAAAACACAGGCCAAAAGTCACAAGCAAACATCCTCGGCAGGGAAGCGCTGCGCTCGCCCCCGGTAGCCCGGGCCCTCGGCTCGGACTACAATTTGCGCCTTGCTCCTTTTGTCTCTGCACGGAAAGCTCCGCGCGTGGATTTACAACTGCGAGACAAGACCGTCATCGTCACCGGCGGCGCGAAAGGGATTGGTGCGGCTGCCGTGCGTGCCTTTGCGGCGGAGGGGGCGCACGTGGCCATCGCGGGGCACGGGTCGGCGGAGGGCATGGCATTGGCGCAGGAGGTGAATGGAATTTTTATCGAAGCCGAGCTGGCGGAGGAATCCGCCTGCCGTATGGTGGTGGATGAAACGCTGGCGGCGTTTGGCCGCATTGATGTTTTGGTGAACAACGCCGGAGTTAATGACGGCAAGGATTTGAGCACCTCGCCCGAGGAGTTTATGGCCTCGGTGCATTTGAATTTATCGCACGTTTACACGCTGGCGCATTTATGCCGGGAGGAGTTAGCAAAGCACGCGGGGGCCATTGTGAATGTCAGCTCCAAAGTCGCTGTCACCGGTCAGGGCGGCACTTCCGGCTACGCGGCGGCGAAGGGCGCGATGAATGCGCTCACCCGCGAATGGGCCGTGGCGCTTGCGCCGGACAACGTGCGCGTCAATTGCGTGATCCCCGCCGAATGCATCACACCGCAATATCAGCGCTGGTTTGATTCACTGGAAAACCCCGCCGCGACACGCGCGGCAATCGAGCGATTGGTTCCACTGGGTAACCGCATGACCACTCCGGAAGAACTGGCGGCTATGATCGTGTTCCTCGCCTCCCCGTGCAGCAGTCACACAACGGGACAGATCGTATTTGTGGACGGCGGCTACTCGCATCTGGACCGTGCGGTGAACGCGGATCATTCAAAGTGGGATTGAAGGAGTTGAGAACTTAATAACCTGCGATACAAGCCCGAACAATCCCTCGGCTTAGTGCGCCTTGACGACTTCTTTGCCCCGCTTCATTTTTGTTGGCCGACCACACACAACCCTTCATCGGAAATTATTTTTCTTTTTTCGTAGCATATTTCTAAAAGTGATGTAAGTTGTAAGAAGAGAAAGGACTTCCTCATGAATAAGATTATCCGGACTTTTCAGATCATTCTCCTCTTCAGTGTAAACGCAGCCCAACCCCTTAACGCTCAACTTCGTATCCCCGCCTCACCCATCCTTAAAGACAAGGGCGAAAATGAGGGGAGTTACCATACCCGTTTTCAGCAAATCAAAAAATGCCGTGATTCTGCCCAAAATTTCCTCTCGCAACCCTCCCATTCCGGAGGGCCCCGTATAGGCTTCGATTACAACCGATATGGGATCTACAACCGTGGGCAACAAATACCCTCCAAACAAAACTGCCTGAATGCAATGTGGCACCTCCGGCGTGCAAGTGATTTAGGAGATTATGAAAGTGCTCAAATTCTCGGGGATGTATATTCCACAGGTCGTCTTTTAGGCCACCATACAATCCAGGCCTTTCCAGATGAGGCCGCAAAATATCGCGTTCGCGCCTGGTCCATTGCTAAAAATTCAGGCGTGGTTGGGTGGAAGAACCGTGAACAACCTCTTGCTGAACAACAAGTTTCCGAACTGGCAAAAAACGGAAACTCGCACGCGCGCAAATCTTTTTCCGTCGATTTAGTAGCCAAAGGTGACCGATTAATCCGGTCGGACCAGAATCATCCCGATGCGATGGATGCATATTCTGAAGCAGCATCTCTCAACCCAAACAACCTGCAAATTAGAACCAAGATGGAACGGATTCTTCCCCATGCCATGCAGCTTGCGTTTGACAATATTCGCCACCAAGTAAAGCCGTGGCATATCGCCGGCATCCAGAATCCCCGGGTGATGCAGGAAGCCGCCAATCTTGCGCGACGGCAGGGAGCCCCTTTGAGGGCAATCGATTTGGCAGAGGTAGCTCACCGTAATCTAGCCCCAAATGCCCAAGCCGCCACCGAACGGTTTATTGCATCCATCCGAATGGATCTAGCAAGTGATGCCGAATTGAATCGCGATTATCAACTTGCCATCTTCCATGCCAAAGAGGCTGGAAAATACAACGATCCCCAAGCCAAGGGGTACATTGAAAACATGGAAGTCAAGGAAGTCGTAGATTTAATTGCCAAACAAAAATTTGACACAGCTACAGCAAAAATTGCCGGCCTTCAGCTAAGTCCGAATCCCGCTATCCGACAACAAGCCGATGCTATCAGCAAAAAAATGTCGGCCAATTTCAAACCACAAGAGGGTGCTGTAGTTTACCGAAATATTAGTGCCTCCACCTTTGAGATTAACTGCAACAATAGCTCAAAAGGCACTGGTTTTGTCGTGGCCGATGGCATTATCGCCAGCAACATACATGTAATCAAAGGCGCGACTCGTGGCACAGCCACCCAGATTTCATCACAAAATCAATTTACAATTCAGTTCCCTCCACTGGCTCAAGATGCCAGACGTGATCTGGTTATTCTTAGGGTAAACTTTAATGGCCCCAGCCCACGCCCTTTGCCTATTCGCCCAATTAACTCCGTCGGAAAAGGCGATGACGTTTATGCGCTGGGAAACCCGTATGAATTGACCGACATCATATCAAAAGGTTTAATATCAGGCCTCCCAAAATATGACCCGCGCAACCCAATGCTAGATACGGGTCGACCTGGTGACACGATCATTGTTACCGATACCGCTATAAACCCCGGCAACAGCGGAGGACCACTAGTGGATAACAGAGGCCACGTCATTGGAGTCAATACCTATGCACGTAATGACGTTCTGCAACCTAACGGTGACATTAAGAAATCCGAAGGGCTCAACTTTGCCATTGCCGCCGAACACATCAAGGCGCTTCTCCCGTAGAATAGAAATGGCTCCAGAGGAAGGACTCGAACCTTCAACCCTGCGGTTAACAGCCGCATGCTCTACCATTGAGCTACTCTGGAACTCGAAGGCGGGAGGCTACCGAAGGCGCGGGGGCGCGTCAAGCGATTCAGCCACCCTGGCATTGGGGGCAATAGTAGGTACTGCGGGCGGCTTGGGTAATTTGGCGGATGGACGTGGCGCAGCGATCGCAGGGTTCATCGGCGCGGTTGTAAACGCGCAAGCGCTCCTCGAAGCCTTGGGGGCCGGCGAGGCTGCCGTAATAGAATAGATGATTCCGCTTCTCCGCCCCTGCGAAATCCAGCGGCACAGTACTGCCGCATACAATGGCCTCGGTGAGTACTTCGCGGATGCTCGCAGCCAAAGCCACACATTGAGCACGGGTGAGGCGCCGGGCGGCTTTGCGTGGCGAAATGCCCGCACGCCACAGGGATTCGCTGGCGTAAATGTTGCCCACACCCGCCAGTGTTTTTTGGTCGAGCAATTTTGGCTTGATGGCTTGAGCGCTGCGACGCAAGGCCGTGTGAAGGATCGCGCCATCAAAAGCATCGCCCAAGGGCTCGGGCCCGAGAGATTCCAACGGTGAAAGATCAAGCGTGAGGCGACCAAAATAACGGGTGTCTTCGAAAACACAAATGTGGCGACCCAAGCCCAGTGTGACTGCAGCATGTTTCGGCAAAGGCGCGGCAGTGGGTTGGACAAATATGCGACCGGTCATGCCCAAATGACCGAGCAAAATAAACGGCTCGTGGAGCGGTTGATTTAGTTTGAACAAAAGATACTTGGCGCGCCGAGTGACGGAGATGAATTTTGCGCCAACCAATTTGGCGCGCAAAGCTCGGGCGGAAGTGGGACGCGTGCTTTTGGTGCGATGGACGCGCACCTCGGAAACAGTCTTCCCGCGTAAAGCGGGGCCAAGATGGCGCGTGAGCACCTCAACTTCAGGCAATTCTGGCACAAGCGGATTTTAACAAAGATCAGCGGAATTTGCAGGATGAATTATCGCCGACCCGGTGCAAAGGCGTTGGGTTGATGCCGGATCTCATTCACAGCACCTCGATTGAGCAGCACCTCGACGATGTCGAAGCGAAAGGCGATTTCCGGATCGTGAAGAAGACGCAAATAATTTCGCGCAGTGGCGATGAGCTTGCGTTGCTTGTCGGCGTTTACGGCGGCGGCGGGGCGCGTCCAACTTTCCGACGAGCGCGTTTTCACTTCCACAAACACCAACGCCTCGCCATCGCGAAAAATGAGATCAATCTCGCCTTTTGCGGTGCGGTAATTGGCGTAGAGAAATTTCAAGCCCGCCTTTTTCAAATAACGCTTGGCCGCCCGTTCCCCTAACCGGCCTCGATGCAAGTGCTCGGGCTCCGCACGCCGAAACCAATCCATAAAACCATCGGACCAGACCATGCCAAGAGCGTAAGGGAGAGGAATGGAGAGGCAATGAAAATATTGAATAAATAATAATTCCCGATGAACAATGCCCAAACCCTAAGAAAAACCCAATCTACGATCTTCAACCTGTTCAGGACGTGTATTGGGAATTGGCAACTCCCTGATTACTGGAACTTGGGCATTGGTTCTTGCGCCGCACGCACCGGCGCAAAACTTTGCCGGTGAATGGGACACGGGCCGTGAGCTTCGAGCGCGGCAAGGTGCACAGCGGTGCCGTAGCCTTTGTGTTTGGCGAAATTGTATTCAGGCCAGCGAGCGTCGTGTTCCCGCATCAGGCGGTCGCGGGTGACTTTGGCGAGGATGCTGGCGGCGGCGATGGAGAAACTTTTTTGGTCGCCTTTCACAATGGCCGTTTGTGGGATAGCGAGCGTCGGGACGCGAAGGCCATCGACGAGGGCGTGAGCAGCGGGCGGGGAGAGTTGGGTGAGAGCGGCGTTCATCGCGCGGTGGGTGGCTTGCAGGATGTTGATTTCGTCGATGACATTCGCTTCGATGATGCCGATGCCAAAATGGATTTGGGTTTCCTCGTGGATGGCGGCGAATAATGCTTCGCGCGTTTTCTCGGTAAGTTTTTTGGAATCATTGAGGTGTGCGAGAGATTCGGGCAAATCTGTTTGCGCCCACTCCATTGGCAAAACCACGGCGGCAGCCACTACGGGGCCGGCTAATGGGCCGCGTCCGGCTTCATCAATGCCCACCAGGCGGCTGAGGCCTTGCGCGTGATGTTCACGTTCGAATTGGAAGTAATCCACGGACCCGTTGTGGCGGATGGAGGGTGAATTTGAAATGGAAAGTTGTTCGCGCTTTTTCAGACACGAATTTCACAGATTTTCACAGATGATCAATCCGTGAAATCTGTGTCTTGATTTGCGGCAAGGTGGAACTTGCCCACAGAGACAAAGAAAATTTAACCGCCTCGCTTCAGCCCTGTTTCAGCATTGCATCGTAATCAGTGTGTTTACCAATCCAAACCCAAACAAATCGCTGAGCCTCGAAAATGGCCACGGCCCGATAATTTCGGCCGACGCGGGCCGACCACATTTGTGGAGTAACCTTCAGGAAGCGAAGCGATGGATGACGCGGGTTACCCTGCCACAGTCGATAATTCTTGTCGGCCAGTTTGCGCAACTCGGGCGTGAGTTGATTATACAGAGCCCAAAACTCCGGTGCGGCGGTGGAGTTCACGGGAAAGGTCGGTCGGTTCCATCAGCCACCGCGCGCTTGGCCTGCTCAACCAAGTGATCCAACCGACCGGCTGCAGCGTCGGCCTGCATTTGCCGATCCCAAGCGTCGCCGCCAAATTCGGTTTCCATCCATCCCAAAAGTCCCAGCGCCTGTTCCTCGGGCAGATCGCGAATGGCGGTCTGGATTTCCTTAACCGTACTCATAGGGAAAACACTAACGTGTGGATGGAAGGATCTCAAGCCAAACCGCCCCTTTTTCAGACACGGATTCCACGAATTTCACAGATGATCAATCCGTGTGAATCCGTGGAATCCGTGTCTCAAATTTGAACTACTTGCGCTCTTTGACGAGCATGGCGCGTTTACCGATGCGTTCGCGGAGGTAGTTGAGCTTGGCGCGGCGGACTTTGCCTCGGCGCTCGACGGTGACTTTTTCAACGTTAGGACTGTTGACGGGGAACACGCGCTCGACGCCCTGGCCGTAGCTGATGCGGCGCACGGTGAAGGTGGCATTGAGTCCGCGCCCGCGGCGGGCGATGACGATGCCTTGGAAAACCTGCGTGCGTTCCTTGGCGCCTTCTTTCACTCGCGTGTGGACCTTGACGATGTCGCCCACATTAAATTCCAGTGCCTCGGCGCGCAGTTGCTCCGACTCAATTTTGTCCATCAATGCCTGATTCATATTTTGTCCTTCGTTAAATTGTTACAAATTGTTTTCTATTCTTCCAATAAATCCGGCCGGCGTTCGCGCGTGCGTTGCGCGGCTTGTTCGCGGCGCCATTGTTCGATGGCTGCGTGGTTGCCGTTTTGCAACACTACGGGCACTTCCAACCCGCGATATTCGGCCGGCCGCGTGTACTGCGGATAGTCCAGCGTGTTCTTACTAAAACTTTCCTCGACGCTGCTGGCGTCATCGCCCAACACGCCGGGCAGCAATCGCGTGACCGCGTCGATCACCACCATCGCGGGCAACGCGCCGTTGGTCAGCACGTAATCGCCGATGGAGATTTCGTGATGCACCCGCGTGCGGATGCGTTCATCAAAACCTTCAAAACTGCCGCAGAGCAGGAGCAGATGCTCGTGCGCCGACAGCGTACTTGCCGTGGCTTGGCGAAATGGCTCACCTTGCGGGGTGAGCATCACCACTTGCGTGGTGTCGTTTGCCAGCTCGTCTATCGCTTCAAAGATCGGTTCGGGCTTGAGCACCATTCCCGGGCCGCCGCCGTAAGGGGGGCCATCCACCGTGCGGTGTCGGTCGTGTGTCCATTCCCGCAAATCGTGGAGGGCGAGCTCCAGCCGGCCGCTTTCGCGGGCACGGCGCAGGATGCTTTCATCCATCGGCCCCGCGAACATCGCGGGGAAAAGCGTGAGCACGTCCACCTTCATTGCTGTGGCTGCGTGGCACGCCGAGCGCGCCTAATCGTCGTCTTCGTCCTCAATGATTTCCAGACCGCAGCGCATTCCTTTTTTGGCGCCCCCAGCTTGGATGAGCGAGCGGATGGCGTTGATTGTCACGCCGCGTCGGCCAATCACTTTGGCGATATCATCGGGATCCATTCGCAGTTCGTAAACGGTGGTGCCGTTGTTTTCCACTTCGGTCACGTTAACTGCTTCGGGTTCATCGACCAACCCTTTGACCACATATTCCACAAAATCTAGCATAACAAAAATTGATTAAAAATTAACCGTCCGACTTAGGTTCATCAGGTTTATCTTCAGCCTTAGGCTCCTCGGTTGCTTCGCCGGCCTTTTCAGCAACGGGTTCCTCGGATTTTCCCGCCACTACCTCAGGCGCGGCCTCTTCCGCTTTGGGCTCTTCCTTGACTTTTTTAACCTTTTTCGCTTTGGGCTCCAAACCTTTCTCGGCGCGGAGAGCGCGTTTGATGATGCTGGCGACCGTTTCGCTGGGCTGCGCGCCCACGCCACGCCAGTATTTGGTGCGATCGAGGTTAATCTTGAAATTCTCGGCGCCCTCTTTCAGGGGCCAATAGGTGCCAATTTCTTCAATGAACCGGCCATCGCGCGGGCTGCGGCCATCGGTTACTACAATGCGGAAAACCGGCGTATTTTTCATGCCGATCCGCTTTAATCTCATCTTTACTGCCATAATCTTAAGCTTATTTTCCAGAGCCAAATGGGGCCTGAACCATCAAAAAGGGGCGGGAATTTAGCCGCCGCAGAAGGGGAAAGCAAGCCCTCTTTTGGGTTATTTTTCCATTAAGTTAACCCGTCGGCGCAGGGGCTACCATGCGGAGAGTGCTCGGGGACACACTAATCGTAGCTGGCAATTCGCCGGTAGCGTCGCCATCGAGCTGCACTACTACGCGCTTGCCGTTCACGGGCGTGAGTTTGATGCTCGTCGCTTGCACATAATGCACCCCCGCAAGGCTCGGCAAATTGCCCGTGAGCACGCCCCAAAGATATTCGGGTGTGCGCCATTTTTGCACGCGCTCGGCGATGATGGCGTCCACCTTGCCGTCGTCCAGCCGAGCGGCGGGGAAGACATCGAAGGGGCCGCCATAAAACGGCCCGTTGCCGAGCATAATCAATTCCGCACTTTCGATCACTCGGCCATCGGCCACCACGCGCATCGCCGGTAGTGGCTCCATCGCCGCGCGATAGCCCGCGGTGAGATAGGCAAACTGACCGCTGCGCTTTTTGGTTTCCCAATTCACCAACTCGCACGCGCGACCATCCATCCCCGCGCCGCCGAGTGCAGGGAAACAGCGCCGCTGCGTTTTGCCTTCGCGCTGGAGTTCCATCCACGGCAAATCAATTTGCCGCGTGAAGCCGCGCCGAATCACACGCCATGCTGCATCGAAATCCAAAGGGATGCCCAACTCCCGCGCCAAAACATTCACCGTGCCCAACGGCAAAATCCCCAACGCCGTTTTTGCAAGCGCATCGGTCTCGCGCGCCAAGCCATTGGCCACCTCGTGCACCGTGCCATCGCCGCCGGCGGCCACGAGTAATTCGATGCCATCGGCCACCGCTTGTTCTGCCAAATCCTCCGCGTGCCCCGGCCCTTCCGTGGGCAACAATGTGCACTCGTCGGCAATCTCATCGAGTTGCCTGCGCAAATGCCGCGCCTGATCGCCCTTGGCGGTGGGATTAAAAATAAGGCCAATGCGCATCGCCGGAGGGTGAAGCCAAAGAAGGCGGGTGTCTAGTGAGTTGTGGGTTTGGGGAGTCGTGAATAGGGAGTTGGGAATAGTGTGGGCTGCAAATTCTACTCACTATTCATGATCTCCCTCGTCACAAACTCCTTCCCCTGCCCTACTGCTTTTTGAAGCGAAAGACCCTTTGCCAAGCCCGCTACGATTGCTGCCGAATAAACACAACCCGTCCCATGCATCCCGCGGCCCTTCACGCGCGGGAGCGACAGCATCGATTCGTCGCGGCCATCGAAGAGGACATCCACCGCCTCGTTGAGCCCGCGCAAGTGACCGCCTTTGACGAGCACCGCACACCCGTGCTTTTCGTAAATCGCGCGAGCGGCGGTTCGTAAATCTTCCGGCTCACGGATGCGCAGTCCCGTGAAAGCCTCCGCCTCCGGCACATTCGGCGTCACTAACTTTGCCACCGGCAACAATTTCTTTTGCAGGGCTTTCATGGCCGATGGTTTCAACAACACCGTCCCACTTGTCGAAAGCATCACTGGATCCACCACCAACGGCAACCGGCGATTGGTGAACCATTCTGCAAGCACTTCCACATTACCCGCCGTCAGCAACATTCCCGTTTTGGCCGCCTTCGGTTTGTCTCCCTCAAACACCGCCGCCAATTGTTCACCTACCATCGTGGGCTTCACCGCCTCCACCGCGCGCACGCGCTTGGGGCATTGCGCCGTCACCGCCGCCACCACCGAAACCCCTCGCACGCCCAACACCGCGAACACCCGCAAATCCGCCTGCAACCCCGCCCCACCACAGGAATCACTCCCCGCAATCGTCAACGCAACTGGCTGTTTCACCGAAGGCACGCGCGGGTTTTAACACAGATGGTCAGGATATTCAGGATAATGAATGAAAAATCCTGTGCATCGTAAATATCTGTGTTCAAACACTGCCCCCAATGAACTCGTTTTCATTCTCTGTGCCCTCAGTGTCTCTGTGGTAAAATTGGACAACATTGATTCAACGGAATTTTTCATCCGTGAAATTCTGTGGAATCCGTGTCAACTTCCGCCCATGGACAAGGATGCGGTGGCCGAAGTGCTAAAGGAAATCGGGGTGTTGCTCGAGTTGAAGGGGGAGAACCCATTCAAGACGCGGGCGTATGTGAACGGAGCGCGGGCGTTGGAGGGACTGACGGAGCCGTTGGAAACGCTCATCGCCGAGGAACGGCTGGGCGATATCAAAGGTATCGGCAAGGCGTTGGTGGAAAAGATCACGGAGCTGGTGGAGACGGGCGAGCTGGAATATTACGACACGCTCAAGGCCTCCATCCCGCCGGGGCTCATCGAGATGCTCGACGTGCAGGGCATGGGCCCAAAGAAGGTCAAGGCGCTGCACGAGAAGCTCGGACTCGAGACCATCGAGGCACTGGAAGCGGCGTGCGAGGCGGGCAAGGTGGCCGAGCTGGATGGGTTCGGCAAAAAGAGTGAGGAAAAAATTTTAGAAAGCATTGCGTTCAAACGGCAACACGCGAGCCATCATCATCGGCATAAAATGTTGATCGCGGCGGAGCCAATTCTCGATGATTTGCGGAGCCACCCGGATGTGATCCGGTGCGACATCGCCGGCAGTTTACGCCGCGCCAAAGAGGTGAGCGGCGATATCGATTTTCTCGTGTCCGCCAAGGACAGCACGGACATCATTGAGGCCTTCACCACACGCGACGGCACCCTCAGCGTACTCGCCGCCGGCGGCACCAAAGCCAGTGTGTTGCTCGAAGGCGGCATTCAGGCGGACCTGCGGGTGGTGGACGATTCGGAGTTCGCCAGCGCGCTCGCGTATTTTACCGGCAGCAAAGAGCACAATATTTCGATGCGCAGCCGCGCCATCGCGCGCGGATTGCGGCTCAACGAATACGGCCTGTTCAATAGCAAAGAGGAAACGCGTGACCCCAAGCTGCGGCTGGACTGCAAAACGGAGGAGGATATTTTTCAAGCGCTGGACCTCGCCTACGTGCCGCCGGAACTCCGTGAAGACCGCGGCGAGTTTGAGGCCGCCGAGCAAAACAAAATCCCACGCCTCATTGAATGGACCGATCTCAAAGGCTCGCTGCACAATCACAGCAACTGGAGCGACGGCCACGAAAGCCTCGAGGAAATCGCCGAATACATGAGCGGCCTCGGCTGCGCTTACTGGGCCATCACCGACCACTCGAAGGCTTCCTTCCAAGCCAATGGCCTCGACGCCGCGCGCGTCAAAAAACAACTCAAAGCCGTCGCCGCCGTGAACCAAAAACTCAAAGACGACGGCGACGACTTCCGCTTGCTCACCGGCATCGAGGTGGATGTGCTAAAAACCGGCCTCGATCTTGAAGACGATTTGCTCGCGCAACTGGAAGTCGTCGTCGCCAGCATGCACGTCGCCGGCAGTGATGAAGCCGATAACACCCAACGGCTCATCACCGCCGCCGAGAATCCAAACGTCCATATGATCGGCCATCTCAGCGGCCGCTTGCTGCTCGGCCGCGCGCCGCAGAAGCTCAACCAACAAGCCGTCATTGACGCCTGCGCGGCCACCGGCACGTGGATTGAACTCAACGCCAACCCCCACCGCCTCGATCTCGACTGGCGCCACTGGCAATACGCGAAAAGCAAAGGCGTAAAATGCGTCATCAACAGCGATGCCCACCGCAACGAGCACGCGGGCTTCTTAAGAATCGGCACCGGCATCGCCCGCAAAGGCTGGCTCACCAAAGGTGACGTAATGAACACACTGCCCTTGGCGAAATTGCGGAAAGAGTTGGGGAAGAAAAAAAACTAACGCCGCCGTCGGCCGCCGAAGCCGAAGTGTTGACCTTTGCCGATGCGGGCGGTTTTCATTTTGCGATCGCGCACGCTCACGCCCTTGAAACGTTTTTCATCAAGGATGGTCGTATACGTGTAATCGAAATCATCCAGCTTGGCGCGCTCGATGGGGCGGCCGATGAAGCGCTCGACGGCGTCCACGTGTTGCACGTCTTCGGCGACCATTAGGGTGAAGGCATCGCCAGTGGCCTCCGCACGGCCGGTGCGGCCGATGCGGTGTACGTAATCTTCAGGGTGCTGTGGCACATCGTAGTTGATGACGTGGCTGACGTTGGTGACGTCGAGCCCGCGACTGGCAATGTCCGTGGCGACGAGCACTTCGTATTTACCATCGCGGAAACCGCGCAGTGATTTCTCGCGGTCACTTTGCGTGCGATTGCTGTGAAGAATGGCGACGGCGTGGTTTTGGCGCTTGAGCTCCGCCCCGACGCGGTCAGCTCCATATTTGGTGCGGCAAAAAATAATGACCGAATCGTAATTCACGCGCTGGAGCAATTCAAAGAGCAGCTCGTTCTTTTGTTTTTCAGCCACGGGATAGATGACGTGTTTAATCGTATCGGCGGGCGAACGGCGCATCCCGATCTCGATGGTCTCGGGTTCTTTCATTGCCCATGAGATCAGCGTCTCGATGGCGGGCGGAATGGTGGCGCTGAAGAGCGCGGTGACGCGATCTTTCGGGCATTTGTCGAGAATGCGCCGCACGTCGGGCAGGAAGCCCATATCGAGCATCCGATCGGCCTCATCCAGCACCACGTGGGAAATATTGCCGAGCTTGGCATTGCCTTGCTGCATCAGATCGAGCAAACGGCCGGGTGTGGCGACGATGATGTCGACTCCAGCTTTGAGGGCATCGACTTGTTTTCCGTAACCCACGCCGCCGTAAATCACCGCCACGGTGTGGCCGGTGAAACGTGCGTAATCGCGCACGGCGGTTTCCACTTGCGAAGCCAGTTCGCGCGTGGGTTCGAGAATGAGCACGCTGGATTTGCCTGAGCCTTTGCTGATTCTGGAAATAATGGGCAACATAAACGCCGCCGTTTTGCCGGTGCCGGTTTGCGCGCTACCGATCACATCGTTACCCTCCAACAAGAGCGGGATGGCCCGCAACTGGATGGGCGAAGGATCGGTCCAGCCCATAGCTTTGACGCCGTCGAGGACCGGTTTGGAAAGGCCGAGTTTGTTAAATGGCATAAAGGAGCGAGACTAAAGCAGAGGCGTGCGAATGGTGCAAACTATTTCGTCATTGAGCCGCGCGCCGGTTTTGCGTATGGTGGCGGCACGGAACGTAGCACAGCCTGGTAGTGCGCCTGCTTTGGGAGCAGGAAGTCGGAGGTTCGAATCCTCTCGTTCCGACCATTTTCATGGTGGATCTTTCCAAAAATACTCCAGATTTCATCACCGATGAAGTGCAACTTGACTCCGTGCTCACGACATCTTCGGCGCAGTTGAGAAAGTTTATCCCCCAAGTGAGCAGCCCGCTGATTATCCTCGGCGCGGGCGGGAAAATGGGGCCCACGCTGGCGGTGCTGGCCAAACACGCAGCTGATCTCGCCGGGCATCCACTAGAAGTCATTGCCGTCAGTCGCTATTCCAATGACGCCTCCCGACAGTGGCTGGAAAACAACGGCGTGCAAACGGTGACCGCTGACCTTGTGGATGACGCCACGTGGCCCACGCTGCCCGACTCGGAGAACGTCATTTTTCTCGTGGGCCAAAAATTCGGCACCGAGCGCAACCCCGGCCTTACGTGGGCGCTCAACACGCTCGTGCCTGCCGCCGCCTGCAAACGCTACTCCAATGCGCGGCTCGTCGCCCTTTCCACCGGATGCGTTTACCCGCACGTCCCCACCGATAGCGGCGGCGCCACCGAATCCACCACGCCGGAGCCGGTTGGCGAATACGCCAGCGCATGCCTTGCGCGCGAGCGGTTGTTTGAATTTTACGCGCAGCAAAACAGCACCGCCATCACCTTGGTTCGGCTCAACTACGCGATTGATTTGCGTTACGGTGTGCTGCACGACATCGCCCTAAAAATCTGGCGCGGTGATCCCGTCGATCTCTCCATGGGATATTTCAACTGCATTTGGCAAGGCGACGCCAATGAGCGAATCCTCCGCAGCCTCGGCCTGTGCCACAACCCGCCGCACCTCATAAACCTCACCTCCCCCGGAACACTTTCCGTGCAGACGGTGGCTCAACAACTCGGCGACCTGCTCAAACGCCAAGTACAATTCATCGGCACCGAAGCCAAAACCGCCTGGCTCAGCAACCCAACCGCCGCAGTTAAAATCCTCGGCACACCGGAAACCTCGCTGGATACTATGCTGCGCTGGACTGCCCATTGGACGCGCACCGAAGGCCGCAGCCACGGCAAGCCCACGCATTTCGAAGTCCGCGACGGGAAGTATTGAGCCACGCGCCCCACTCCTTTACACTGCCGCCGTGAATCGCGTAGGAATCGGATACGATGTGCATCAGTTGAAGGCCGGGCGGCCGCTCGTTTTGGGCGGCGTTACCCTCCCGCACGACACCGGCCTCGACGGGCATTCGGATGCGGATGTGCTGATGCACGCCATTTGCGATGCAGTGCTCGGCGCAATTGGCGAGGGGGATATCGGTTCATTTTTTCCGCCAAGCGAGGCGCAGTGGAAAGATGCGGCCAGTAAAATTTTCCTCGAAGAAGCCGCGCGGCAAGTTGAAAAACGCGGCGGCCGCATTAACAATGTTGACGCGATGCTCATTGCCGAAGCCCCCAAAATTGGTCCCCACATTGCCGCCATGCGGGAGAACATCGCCGCCGCGCTGGGCATTGACGCGAGCGCGGTGGGGATCAAAGCCACCACCAACGAAACGATGGGCTTCGTGGGCCGCGGCGAGGGGATGGCGGCGCACGCGGTGGCAAGCGTGGAGCTGACGGACTAACGTGGCGAGCAAAGGCGACATTGGCTGGAAACGCCGCGACGCCGATGGCGAGCGCGTGCAGGTTTCCGCAAAAAAAGTGGGCAACCGCTGGCTGTTTCGATTGCGCGACAAACGCTACGATACGTGGCAGGCATACGACGAACCCGTGCTCGAAGATTGGCTGGAGCTACTCGACAACGTAAGGCGCCGCATCGCCCGCAAAAAAGTTCCTTTCGACGAGGAAGCTCGCCTCACCGCCACCATCCGCGAGCGTTATCCGGAGGCCACGCTATGAAGCGCGCACCGCTTATTGTGGTGTCAACCATGACCGAGCAAAAGGGTGCGGAATTTCGCGATCGATCCACGAGCTTGTCGTTTTGGTACACACGCGCCATCGCGCGCGCGGGCGGCTTACCTTTGCTCGCCCCAAATTTCCCTGAACAAAAAAACCTCGCACGCGACATGGTGGCCCGCGCCGATGGCGTGATGCTCACCGGCGGTGACGATTTGCAGCCGGAATTATACGACCCCGCCCTGCCCTGCCACATCAAAACCAAGGCCGGCGGCGTGGATCCGGCGCGCGATTTATTTGAGTTCCAACTCATCGAACAAGCGCTGCAACAGCGCAAACCGATACTCGCCATTTGTCGCGGCCCGCAAGTGCTCAACGTCGCCCTCGGCGGAGGGCTCGTCACCGATATTCCGACCGAACTTCCGCGCTCAATGAATCATGCCCGCAAGGGCGAAGCCCACAAACGCGTACACTCCGTGCAACTGTCGAAAGGGTCGTTGATGCGAAAAATTTTCCGGCACGAAACGCTGCGCATCAACAGTGCTCATCATCAAGCCGTCGGCGAATTGGCCCCGATGCTCCGCGCCACGGCGCAAACTAAAGATGGCATCATCGAAGCGATTGAGTTGAGTGAGACCGAAGCCCAAGACGCGCCGTTTTTGTTGGGGGTACAATTCCACCCCGAACGCCTCATCGACACGCACCCTGAATTTCTGCGCGTGTTCAAAGCGTTCGTGAAGGCGTGCGCTTAAAGCAACCGCTGGATTTTTTTTCGCAACCGGCCGTTGGTGGCGATCATTTCGTAGGTGTACTTGCGCGGCATCGGTTTGTGCCAGAAATCGCCCCCGGCGCATTCGAGGATGAGCCCGCCCGCGGCGACGTCCCACAGATACACGCCAAGCTGCCGATAGGCGTCCAGCCGGCCGGCCGCCGTCCAAGTCATCGCCAGCGCGGCGCTGCCCATTAACCGCACTTTGAGCACGCGTTGATAAAGGCGCGCAAAGAGCGGCAGATTTTTTTTGATGGTGGTGCGGCTTTTAGAAAACCCGATGGAGACGATCGAGGTTTCCAGCGTGCTTGTTTCGCTGACGTGAATGGCGTGGCCGTTGAGCTTCGCTTTGCCGCCGGCGCGGGCGGTCCACATCTCATCTAGAAAGGGATCGTACACCACGCCAATCACGGAATCGTAATCCGCCCAGTGTCCAGTGGAATCCGCGCGGCGTTGTTGCAAGGCAATGGAAACGCACGCGTGCGGAATGCCGCGGCTGAAATTCACCGTACCGTCAATGGGATCCACCACCCAACGCCACTCGCCGGTGGTATCGCCCACTTCGCCTTCCTCGCCGAGAAAAGGCACGTGCGGAAAGCCCTTGCGCAGGCCGCGCTCGATCATCGCCTGGCTGCGGTTGTCCAACTCCAGCTTGATGTCGTGCGCGGTTTGGAGGTTGATGTGCTTTGGGGTGCGCAGTTGGCTTCTGAGAAACACACCGACTTTGTGCGCAACATCTTTGGCGCATCGAGCGGCGGCGGTGATATTCGGCGGTTTCATTTTTCGGGCAATGCTTCGAGCTGAATCCAGCCCTTCGAGCGGTAATACATCCAGCCGACGGACTCGTACATCCAAATTTGGACGGCCTTGAGCCGATCAATGCTCGGGAAAAAATTCCAATCCCCTCGATACGGCCAAGCGGCAAAGTCGCAAGCCACCGGCCTGACATCCACGCCTGATGATCGAAACACCGCCTCAGCCCGTTTCATATGGCTGGCGGAGGTGACAAGCAAAATTGTTTCCCATCCCTCCTTGCGCGCTAACGCTGCAAATTTTTGTGACTCCTCAAAAGTGTTGGCACACACGCCGAGGTCGTGCACGGGGATATCTTCGGCGAGTTTCCACTTTTCAATCCACGGGCGAATGCACTCGGCTTCCGGCTCCAATTTTCCATTTTTCCAGTAACCGCCTCCGCCCAAAACCAACACCGGCGCTTTGCCTCGGCGAGTGAGCTCGATGCCCGTCAGCACGCGATCCACCGCGGCGCTGAAATCGATCCCGTTGATTTCAACCTCAGCCCCCCCGCCGATGCCGCCGAGCACCAGCACCGCATCAGCCTCCGGAAGCGTTGCCCAACTTGTGCGGCCGTACGGCGCTTCCAAACGCGAAAGCAACCAATCGCTTAACGGTGAACTGCCAACAAAGAAAAGTGCCAGCGCCAGTCCACCTTGCATCGCCGCCAAGCGGTATTTGCGTTTATAAATAAACCAACCGGCCAAACCCAGCAGCGTGAGCCACAAAAGCGCCACCGGCTGCAGCAAGGCTTTTGCGAGCGCGGCCATCTCAGGCGTCGGCGAGATATTCGATGGCCTCGCGGGTTTGTTGCTCTTTTTCCTGCCACTCGGCCAGACGATCTTTGGCCTCTTGCAAAACTTCTTCCGGCGCGCGCTCGGTGAATTTTGGGTTGTTTAATTTGGCATCAGCTTTCTGAATTTCGCTGGCGATTTTTTCCAACTGTTTTTCCAGGCGCACTTTTTCGGCATCCACATCAATCAATCCATCGAGCGGCAAATACAATTCACCCAGTGCCGAACGCGCGACAGGCGTGCCTTTGCGCGGCGCGTAATCGGCATCCACTTTCAAGCTCTCGGCGTTCAGCAAACTTTGGATGACGTCCACTTCGTACGCATCAAGCTTGGCAGCGGGTTTGATGATGTAATCAATTTTTTTGGCAAATGGAATGTTGCCGATGCCGCGCAAGTTGCGACCGGCGGTGACGAGTTCGTGCTTGGCGGCGACGAGTTCGTCAATGGTTTCGTCCAGTGCATAATGCTCTTTGAAATCATCCTGAAAGGCTTTCGGCCAATGGGCGGTCATAATGGTTTGGCCGCCTTGGTCGGCGGGCATCTCGGCCGAGAAACCAAGCCCCTGCCAAAGTTCTTCGGTGATGAACGGCATAAATGGATGGAACAACCGCAGCGTGTGACCGGTTACGAAATCAAATACCGCCAACACGTTGGCTTTGCGCGCTGCGTCTTCGCTAAAGAATGTGGCTTTGCAGGATTCCACGTACCAATCACAAAACTCGCTCCAGAAAAAACGGTACAACGTCGCCGTGGCATCGTTGAAGCGATACGCCGCGAATGCTGCTGAAACCTCGGTGATGGCTTGGTCGAGCCGCCGGAGAATCCAGCGGTCATCACTGGTGAGCAGTGTGGGGTCGATCTCGCCTTCAGTTTCGCCGCCTTGCATTTGGCGAAAACGACAGGCGTTCCAAAGTTTGTTGCAAAAGTTGCGGCCGAGCTCCACATCCTTTTCGTCGAAGAGCACATCTGACCCCAACGGCGCGCTGCGCATCGTGCCAAACCGCAGGGCATCCGCGCTGTATTGCGCGATAAGCTCCAGCGGATCGGGCGAGTTGCCGAGGCTCTTGGACATTTTTCGGCCTTTTTTGTCGCGAACAATTCCGGTGAAATAAACATTACGAAACGGCAAATCGCCTTTCCATTCGTAGCCGGCCATAATCATTCGCGCGACCCAAAAGAAAATGATGTCCGGCCCCGTGACGAGGTCGGTAGTGGGGTAAAATTTCTTGAGCGTCTCCGTGTCATCCGGCCAGCCCATTGTCGCAAAAGGCCACAGCCACGAGCTGCACCACGTGTCGAGGACATCGGGATCCTGTTCCCAGTCATCGCCCTCCGGCGCTTCGAGCCCGCAGTGGATTTCCTCGCCGCGATACCAAACCGGAATCCGATGCCCCCACCAAAGTTGGCGGCTGATGCACCAATCTTGGAGGCCGCCCATCCAGTAATCGTACGTCTTCGACCAGCGCTCGGGATAAAACTTCAGCGCGCCGTTGGCCACACATTCGCGTGACTGCGCTTGGCTCGGGTATTTCAAAAACCACTGCTCCGAAAGCCGCGGCTCAATCGGGACATCGGCACGTTCGCTGAAGCCGACATTGTTTTGGTAATCCTCGGCCTTAAGCAACGCGCCCATTTCTTCGAGCTGAGCGGCGGCGACATTGCGCGCTTCAAAACGATCCAAACCGGCCAAATCCGCGCCGGCCAACTTGTCCATTTTTCCATTAGCAGTGATGACGTCAATGACCTCCAGCCCGTGGCGTTGACCGATTTCAAAATCCGCCTTGTCGTGCGCGGGCGTAACCTTGAGCACGCCGGTGCCAAACTCAATGTCGATATGCTCGTCGGCCACGATGGGCAGGTGCGCTTGGTTTTCCGCGGGTAACGGCCGCACGGCGTGCTTGCCAATGAGGCTGGCGTAGCGCGGGTCGTTCGGATTCACCGCGATGCCGCTGTCACCGGGAATGGTTTCCGGCCGCGTGGTGGCGATCTCGAGCCACGTGTCCGGCTCCTCGACCACTTGCACTTTGAAATAAAAGAGCTGGCTGTTTTGCTCTTTCATAATGACCTCTTCGTCCGAAAGGGCTGTCAGCGATTTCGGGCACCAGTTCACCATTCGTTTACCACGATAAATTAAACCCTTCTTGTAAAGATCCACGAACACGCGCTGCACACACTTCGTGTAGTCCTCATCCATTGTGAAACGCAGGCGCGACCAATCGCAACTCGCGCCGAGCTTTTTCAACTGATCGATGATGATGCCGCCGTGCTTCTCCTTCCATTCCCAAATATGCTCGAGCAGTTTCTCGCGCCCGAGATCATCGCGATGCTTCATCACGCCTTCCTTGCGCAGCGCGCGCTCCACCACGTTCTGCGTCGCGATGCCCGCGTGATCCGTGCCCGGCAGCCACAGCACCTCTTTGCCATCCATTCGCGCCTTGCGCGCGAGAATATCCTGAATGGTATTGTTGAGCACGTGCCCCATGTGCAACACGCCCGTGACATTCGGTGGCGGAATGACAATCGAATAAGCCGGGCGCGCCTCACTCACGCGCGCGGGATCCGCAGTGAAGCAACCGTGTTCCTCCCAGAACGAATACCATTTAGTTTCAACCGATTGCGGTTCGTATGCTTTTGGAATTTCGGCCATGAAACTATTTCTTCAACAAACGAAATTCGATGCTGTCGAGCAGTGCCTGCAAACTGGCTTCGATGATATTTTCGTTTACGCCCACGGTGTACCAGCGGTCCTTACCGTCGGTGGACTCAATGAGCACGCGGGTTTTGGCGGCGGTGCCGGTGGTGCTGTTGAGTATTCGCACTTTATAATCCGTCAACCGCACTTGCTTGAGCGCCGGATAAAATCCACGTAACGCATTGCGCAGCGCTTGATCGAGCGCGTTCACGGGGCCATCGCCATCGGCTACGGTGTGGGCGGATTTGTCGCCGACGCGCACTTTCACCGTCGCTTCGCAAACGTGATCCGCTGCATCGCCGCGCATCGAGACGTGATACGCTTCCAAATCAAATGCCGGCTCCACGCGACCGAGCGCTTTGCGGATGAGCAGCGCCAGCGAACCTTCCGCGCCTTCGTAATCGTAGCCGAGATGTTCCTGCTCTTTCACACGCGCAAGAATGTCTTTAAGCTCCGGCGCATCATTGGCAATGCGGATCCCCATCTCCTGCGCCTTCATCACGATGTTGCTGCGCCCGGCGAGATCGCTCACCAGAATGCGCCGCGCATTGCCGACCACTTCCGGATTGGTGTGTTCAAAACTGGACGCCACTTTTTGCACGGCGTTCACGTGCATCCCGCCTTTGTGGGCGAAGGCCGTTCCGCCCACCCACGGCTGGTGGCGATCGGGAACGAGGTTGGCCACTTCATCGACGAAACGCGAAACCTCGCGCAACTTTTTCAAACGCGCTTTCGGCATCGAGCGTCGTCCCATCTTCAATGCGATATTTGGAATCGCGCTGGTGAGATTGCAATTGCCCGTGCGCTCGCCGTAGCCATTGATGGTGCCTTGTACCTGTGTGGCACCCTGCTCCACCGCCACCAAGGCGTTCGCCACGCCGAGCCCGATGTCGTTGTGCGTGTGGATGCCGATCGGGCACGAAAGTTCTTTGCGCGCCGCCGCGGTGATGGCCGCCACTTCGCTGGGCAGCGTGCCGCCGTTGGTATCGCACAACACCACGAAATCCGCGCCTGCCGCTTCGGCTGCTTTCCAAGTGGCCATCGCGTATTCGGGGTCGTCCTTAAACCCATCGAGCGCGTGCTCGGCGTCGTAGATGACTTTGCGTTTGTTTTTTTTCAGAAACGCAATCGTGTCGGCGATCATCGCGATGTTTTCGTCCGGTGTGGTGCGCAGCACTTCCTTCACGTGCAACAGCCACGTCTTGCCAAAAATAGTGACCACCGGCGTCTTGGCATCGATCAGCAATTTCACTTGCGGATCATCTTTCGCCGAAACTTTCTTCCGGCGCGTGGAGCCAAAGGCCGCGATCTGCGCGTGCTTCCATTTGCGCTTGGCCGCTTGTTTGAAAAACTCGATGTCCTTCGGATTGCTCCCCGGCCAACCGCCCTCCACGTAATGCACGCCAAAGGCATCAAGCCGCTCGGCCACGCGAAGCTTGTCCGCGACCGAAAAGCTCACACCTTCGCCCTGCGTGCCATCGCGCAGCGTCGTGTCATAGATTTCAACCAGTTCCTTGCTCATCACTCCCGCCAAGCGGGAGGCGAGTTCTACGCCAAAGGCACTTGCCTTGCAAACCCCAAACGGCTTGTTTCCGGCAATTTACGCCGGAAAGGAGACCGTCCGCGTGGGCGAAAACTCCAATCGCCCCTGCACCACCCGTGGCGTAGGCAACACCTCATCTGCATCAATCATCTTGCGGATTTGATCGAACCACCACCCGGCCCGCGCCACCCGCCGACGCGTGCGCGGTACTTCCGCGCGAATCACATTGCGATCAAAACCCAGCTCCAGTTGTTCATTTAGTTCATTGTACATTTTGTTCTCCTTGGTTTGTGTTCAAACTCTGCAAACAGGATCTCACGAACATGGGACATTTACTGTCCTATATGAAATTAATTCTCAAATACGTTGATTCGCCGTCCGGCATGGAATAAAACCCGCCTTTGTCTTAGTCATTAAAAATTAAAACGCTCAAAGAAATGTTTCCCCATAAATTCATCCGATTTTGTTTATCCGTAATTTGGCCCCTTATCCCTGTCGTTATTGTGCCCAAGGTGGAGGCGGCTCCGGCAAATCTTTCATTAAAGAAAGGCGACCGCATTACGTTGGTAGGCGCGGGTATGGGTTCTCGTATGATTCACTATGGGCATCTTGAAACAGAACTTTATCTGCGGTTCCCTTTAAAAGACTTAACGATCCGGAACTTGTGTGATGAAGGAAATACTCCGGGGTTTCGCCCGCATCCTGGTCGAGGGCAAGGAGGCCAGTATGCCTTCCCGGGGGCACAGGAAATGATCAGCCAAAAACTAAAGGCAAGATCCGGCCCTAACGGCCATTTTGAAACGCCCGACCAATGGCTAACCCGTTTAAAGACTGATGTGATTATTGCCTTCTTTGGTTTTAATTCTTCCTTTGACGGCGCTGGCGAGCTGGGTCGGTTTAAGAAGGAGCTTGATGCATTCTTAAAACACACGCTGGCGCAGAAATACAATGGGAAGAGCGCTCCTCGTCTGGTCTTGGTTTCTCCCACGGCGGTGCAGTCCACCAAGGGGGTTACCGATGGAGTCCAGCAAAACACCAACCTCATTCTTTACACTGAGGCGATGCGTGCGGTGGCCCGCGAAAACAACGTGCTGTTCGTGGATGCCTTTAGTCCGTCCAGCCAATGGTACTCGGCCGGTGAAGCTCACACTGTCGATGGAGCTCTACTAAACGGGTTGGGATATCGCAAACTGGCGAGCCTTCTGGTTAAGGCTCTTTTTCAGGAAGAAAACCCATCAGAAAATCTGCGTTCGGCCGTTCACAAAGCCGTCATGGATAAAAACTTCTATTGGCAAAATGATTTTAAGATCCCCAATGGCGTCCACGTATATGGGCGTCGTTATAATCCCTTTGGCCCAAAGAATTATCCCTTTGAGCTCAAGAAGACTCGCGAGATGACTGAAATTCGCGATCAGGCGATCTGGGCGACGCTTAAAGGGCAGGCTTTTGATGTGAACGCTGCAGATGCCAAGACATCAAAATTACCGGCAGTGCAAAGTAACTACCGTCCGGGAGGCAAAAATGGTAATGTTAACTATAATCCCGGCAAAGTAACTCAAACCAAGATTCAGGTTGCTGAAGGATATAAGATAGAGCTCTTCGCCGATGAAGGGCGATTCCCGGATTTGGCTAACCCCGTACAAATGGCCTTTGATAACAAGGGCCGGCTCTGGGTTGCGACCATGGCCAGTTATCCGCATTACCGAATTGGGGATCCGCGCCCCAAGGATAAGCTGATCATTTTTGAGGATACCAATAATGATGGCAAAGCCGACAAGCAGATTAATTTTGCCGATGATCTGCATATCCCCATCGGTTTTGAAATCTCTCACGACGGAGTTTACGTGTCCCAAAGCGGAAGCCTTGTGCGGTATAAAGACACCAACGGCGACGACCGCTATGATACTCGGGAGGTGGTGCTTTCCGGGTTTGATGATCACGACACCCACCACGCCATCTCAGCGTTCTGCGCCGACCCTTCCGGTGCCTTTATCATGTGTGAAGGCGTGTTTCTTCACAGCAATGTGGAGTCGGTATTTGGTCCGCAACGCGGAACCAATGGCGGATTTTTCCGGTACAGTCCGCAGCGCAAGACAATCATCCGCTACTCTCAGTTCAGTATCCCCAACCCTTGGGGCGTTGCCTTTGACAACTATGGGCAGGATCTTTTCCTTCATACATCAGGCACAAGCTTGTCCTGGATGCTTCCCGGGTCAGTCAAGGCACGGTATGGAGCTAATTTAAAAGCCCCCAATATCATTACTTCAAATAATGTTCGCCCGACCTCCGGTGTGGAATTTGTTTCCAGCCGGCATTTCCCTGAAGAAGTTCAAGGCGACGTTTTAATCAACAACAACATTGGCTTTCTCGGGGCCAAGCAGCACAAGATAATCGATACGGATCCGGGCTTCACAACGGAGTTCCGACACGACCTGTTTGTTTCCAAGGACCTGAACTTTCGCCCCACGGACTTGGAATTCGCTCCGGATGGTTCACTTTACGTGGTCGATTGGCACAATGCATTGATCGGACACATGCAGCATAGTGCGCGGGATCCCAATCGTGACCACGCTCATGGTCGTGTTTACCGTATCACCTACCCATCCCGCCCTTTAGTTAAGCCGGCAAAAATTGCCGGGGCAGCCATCCCCCAGTTACTGGAAAACCTAAAGCTCCACGAGTACCGTTCGCGTTACCGGACGCGAAGGGAGTTGCGCGGCAGAGATGCGGACTCGGTGGTCAAAGCCACGCGTGCCTGGGTAAAGAACTTGCCGAAAGATGCAGATGAACGCCTGAAGCTGGAAGCCCTGTGGGTCACATGGGGTGCCGGGCAAATTGATGTAGCACTCCTAAAACAATTACTTGGCTCTGGAGATCACCGCGTTCGTTCCGCAGCAGTCCGCGTATTGCGCTTCAACCTCAAGCAGGTAAAGAATCACAAGGAACTACTCACCAAGGCGGCAACCGATTCCCACGGTCGGGTACGCATAGAGGCGACGGTTGCCGCATCCTTCCTTGGCAAAAAAGATGGCCTAGAAGTTTTGGCAGCGGCCGAGCCCAAAGGGATTGCTCCCACCTACAAGCAAACTATGGATTTCGCCAAAGGCGTCCTTGAAAACACCCCCGTACCTCCTGCCGTTCATAGGTCACGGCTCCAACCCCCCGCGCATCTCTCCAAGGCGGAGGCAAAACTCTATGTCCTGGGCGAGGAAATTTATAATCGGGATGCCCACTGCGCCACCTGTCACCAACCCAATGGCAAAGGCTTGCCGGAATCGGGATTCCCCCCATTGGCTGGCACATTATGGTCCAATGGAGATCCGGAACGGTTAATTAAACTAACTCTCAAGGGATTACTTGGGCCGATTGAAGTGAAGGGCAAAAAATATCCCGGCCAGGTGCCGATGACCCCCTTTGAATCGCTATTGAATGATAATGAAATCGCTGCCGTGCTTACCTTTGTTCGTAATTCCTATGGGAATGAAGCCTCAGTGATCAGCCCTGCGCAGGTATCTCGTGTACGCAATTCGGTAAAGGATATGAGGGGACTCTATAATCCGGCCGATTTACTGAAGGAACATCCCCACAACAAATAGATCTTCATTAGGTTTGAGCCCAAAAACCACGCAACCCTTGTGGCCCTCAACGTGGCCGTGAAGGGCGAAGACAGGACGTGGCAACGTGGATACGCACAGGCGCTTGGGGACATTCACCGGACGTTGGATCGATTGATCAAGATCACGGTTAATGGAACAGAGCGCAATCCGGGCTCGAATTGAATTTCTCTTTCGCTTTCCCCCCTGCCCCGCTAGGTTGCCGCGCGTATGGCATTGCACTTGCATAATACTCTTTCGCGAAAGGTGAACCCGTTTGAACCGTTGAACCCCAACGGCGCGGTCGGAATGTATTGCTGTGGGCCAACGGTTCATGACTTCGCGCACATTGGGAATTTCCGGACATTTGTGTTTGCCGATCTGGTGAGACGTTACCTCGAATTCCGAGGATACGAAGTGAACCACGTGATGAACATCACGGATGTGGAAGATAAAATCATCCGGCGTGTGCGCGAGCAAAACACCACGCTTGCCGAATACACCACGAAATATCAGGAGGCATTTTTTGCTGACCTCAAAGTGCTTAACTGCACCGAGGCACACCACATTCCAAAGGCGACCGATCACATTCCGGAGATGATCGATCTCATTAGTAAACTCATGGAGCGTGGCATTGCGTATCAAGCGGCGGATCAGTCGATTTATTTTTCCATCGAAAATTATCAGAGTTGCGGCTGCCAATACGGGCGGCTGGTGAATCTCAACTTTGACGAAATGCGGCAAGGCGAGCGCGTGAGCGATGACGAATACGAAAAGGAATCGCTGGCGGACTTCGCCCTATGGAAAGCGCGGGTGCCGGATGATGGCGACGTTTATTGGCCCAGCCCATGGGGCGAAGGCCGTCCGGGATGGCACATTGAGTGCAGCGCGATGAGCATGAAATTGCTCGGCACAAGTTTTGATTTGCACCTCGGCGGCGAGGATTTGGCCTTCCCGCATCACGAGGATGAAATTGCCCAAAGCGAAGGCGCGGGCGTTCAGGAGGAAGGCAAGCCGTTCGTGAAGCATTGGCTGCACGGCGCGCACCTTTTGGTGGAAGGCAAAAAGATGAGCAAAAGCCTCGGCAACTTTTACACGCTGCGCGATCTCATCGATAAAGGCTACGACGGCCGCGAGGTGCGCCAACTAATGATCAGTGCGCACTATCGCGAGACATTCAATTTCACAATGTCCGGCCTCGACGGCGCGCGCACGGCGATGAATCGCATCGACGAATGCGTCAGCAAACTCCATGAGCTGGCTGAGGGTGCTACTGCGAATGCCGCACCGGAAGTCATCAAAAAATTCACCACTGCACTCGACGACGACCTCAATGTTTCCAGCGCGTGGGGCGTGGTGTTCGATTGGGTGCGCGACTGCAACCGCCGCCTTGCCGAAAACCAAATGGACGCCACCACCGCCGCCGCCGAATTGGCCGCGTGGGAAAGCATCGACACCGTCCTCGCTGTGGGCAAAGCCGAAGAGGAAGCACCAGCGGAACTCACCGCCCTGCTCGAAGAACGCGCCGAAGCGCGCACGGCAAAAGATTTCGCACGCGCGGATGCGATTCGTAATGAGTTGGCAGAACAGGGATGGGCAATTGAGGATACGGCAAAGGGAGCGAAACTGAAGCGGGCAAAATGACCAAGCCTCCAATGACCAAATCCCAAGGAAAAACCAAAACCCAAATCCCAATTGACGGAGGGAAAATTTGGGCATTGATTCATTGGGCATTCCTTGGTCATTGCTCATTGCTCATTGGGAATTAAAAAATGTCTCTTTTCATCACATTCGAAGGCACCGAAGGCTGCGGCAAATCGACGCACATTCACAAGCTCACTGAGCGCTTGCAGGCGGCGGGGCACACGGTGCGCGTCGTGCGCGAGCCGGGCGGTACAGAGAGTGGCGAACAAATCCGTAAACTGCTCAAGCACGGCCCGAAAAATCTCACCGCCGAGGCTGAGCTATTGCTGATGAACGCCAGTCGCGCACAGTTGGTGCGGGAAGTCATCCGCTCCGCATTGGCGGCGGGAGAGGTAGTTTTGTGCGATCGATTTTATGATTCCACCACCGTTTATCAAGGCGCGGGGCGCGGGCTGGATGCGGCGCAGGTGCAGGCGATTATCGATTTTGCCGTGGGCGAAACACGACCGAATTTGACGATTTTTCTGCAAATTCCGCTGGAAATCAGCGAAAAACGCCGCGCCAATCGGCAAGGCACCGATCGGTTTGAGTCCGCAAATCGGGAATTTTTCCAGCGAATCGAGGCCGGTTATGCCGCGCTGGCGAAATCCGAACCGGAGCGCATCCACACTATTAACGCCGATCGACCGCTCAATGCCGTGCAAGCGGACATTTGGACGACGGTTTCCAGTTTACTGAAAAGTTGAGAAAGCCGTTGACATTCCCGCTAGTTCCGCTAATTTCCCGCTCCCTTTTCGTATGGCTAATCAGGTAAACATTAAAATCAAGAAGGTCAAAGACCTCAAATCCGAGGAACGCCTCGCTTGGCGGCGCGATTATCTTTCACGCAAAACCGGCCGCAAGACCGAGCACAATTTGCGCGTGAAAGAGAACATCTCCAACCTCCGCCGCACGCTGCGTCAAGTGACCGCCAATGGCGACCAAGCCAAGGCAACCGAGACGCTGCAGAAATTGCAGAGCGCGCTGGACAAAGCCGCGAAGGTGGGCGTGATGCACAAGCGCACCGCTGCCCGCCGCAAGAGTCGCCTCAGCAAAAGCGTGGCCGCGCTGAAAACTGCGTAACCGGTTAGCAAAAAAAATTCAAACGCCCGATGAACAGTCGGGCGTTTTTTTATCGTCCAAATTCTGTGGCGTGGTAAGTTTCGTTTATGCGAATCACTTTGTTTGCCCTGACCCTCTGTGCACTTTCTCTAACAGCTGCTGCGCGTAAACCGAATGTCATCATTATTTATACTGATGATCAGGGATCGGTAGACTTGAATTGCTACGGCTCGAAAGACCTTGTCACGCCGCACATGGATGAGCTGGCTAAGCGCGGTGTGCGTTTTACACAATTTTATGCGTCAGCACCGGTATGCTCCCCTTCACGAGCCGGACTTTTAACGGGCCGTTATCCGTTGCGCGCGGGCATGCCAGGCAATGCCGGCTCTACTAAAGGCAAAGCCGGCCTCGCCGCCAGTGAAGTCACGATCGCTGAGACTATGAAAGCAGACGGTTACAGAACAGCCCACATTGGCAAGTGGCATCTGGGTTACACTCCTGAAACGATGCCAAACAATCAGGGCTTTGATTATTCGTTCGGGCACATGGGTGGCTGCATCGACAATTATTCCCATTTCTTTTATTGGCAAGGCCCTAACCGGCATGATCTCTGGCGTAACGGTAAAGAAGTTTTTGAGGACGGTAAATTCTTTCCCGAACTTATGGCTGCGGAAGCGGGGAAGTTTATCCAGCAAAACCAAGACAAACCTTTCTTTATGTATTTTGCCTTGAATACGCCACATTACCCATATCAGGGATATGCAACATGGCTCAAGCAATACAAAAATCTCCCCTCCCCCCGCAATCTTTACGCCGCGTTTCTATCCACGCAGGATGAGGCGATAGGCCAACTGGTCGGCACGGTGGATCGGCTTGGACTGCGTAAGAATACGATCATTATTTTCCAAAGCGATCATGGCCATAGTCACGAGGAACGCGCTCATTTTGGAGGGGGAAGTTCAGGCCCGTATCGCGGGGCAAAATTTTCCATGTTTGAAGGAGGCTTACGTGTGCCTGCAATCATCAGCTGGCCGGGAAGTTTACCGGAAGGTGCAGTGCGAAATCAGATAGCCCATAGCTGCGACTGGCTACCAACCATTGCTGAGCTTACAGGGTCCAAGCTGTTACAAAAGGATATCGACGGCAAAAGCATTGTGAGTGTAATCAAAAATGATCAAGCCAAGACACCGCATGATGTGTTGCATTGGCAGACAGGACGTGGAAAACAGCCGCGCTGGGCAGTACGTCAGGGTGACTGGAAACTAATCGGCAACCCGCAAGACACTAGCAACAAGGCACCCTTAACGGCAAAAGACCAACTCTTCCTCGTAAATTTAAGGGAAAGTGTGAGCGAGATGAAAAATCTGGCAGCGAATCACCCGGACATTACCCAACGCCTGAAAAAACTTCACGACGACTGGGCGAATAATAACACAAAGTAAATTAGACACTACTTCGACTGTGCCAGCATCCACTGGATAATGCGTTCACGCGCTTCGGCAGTTGGTGGGGTCACATGCCCCCCCCCATTCACCTTCCAAAGCTCAGTGGTTACAGTCTCATCCTTGTTGGTAAACCGCGTTATGGTCGTCTCTTTTCCAAGTACCCGCCTTGCCAAATCAATCTTTTCCTTACTGGCGTCCACAGCCTTGTCACATTTGTTGAACCGGCGCCAATTCTCAAAATTCTCTTCCGCAGAGGGGTAGGCACGAGCAATTATACTTCCGCCTTTCCACTTGATCGTGCTGTCTTTTGTTCCATGAATATGCAACACGCTCAACGGATTGTTCGGTTGCTTTGGCCATTTTTTGAAGCCTACCCCGGCGAAAGGAACAATCGCGGTAATCAGATCTGCATGATCCTGAGCCATTCGGTAGCTCATAAACCCGCCATTGGATAAACCCGTCACATACACTTTCTTCTTATCAATACTGTATTCTTTCCGGGCCCATAGGATCAGGTCACGCAGATAGGCTGAATCGTCATGTTTATTCCTAAAGTCACAACAGGCATTGGTCGCATTCCAACTGCGGTCTAACCCGCTGGGAAAGCAATAAAGAAACCCGTATTTCTCCGCCAAGTCTGCCAGTGGGAAAAATGCCGCCTGACCACGACCGTTAGAGGTGAATCCGTGTAGCGACAGGATGAAGGGATATTTTTTCTTCGGATCGTAATTCTTGGGCGTGATGATTTTGTAATCGCGCGTATTCTTCCAAGCTGCTTCAGCGGGCTTGAGGGGGGCTGCCGCCTTCAAAGAAAAAGAGGCGGCAATTAGCAGAGCAACAAAGATGTGTTTCATCATTGGATTAAAATACGGCAATTCTCGGATAAGGGTTACATTGCCCGTGCATTTAATTCATATGCAGCACGGCCTTGATCACCCCTGTTTCCGGCTTAAGCCAGTTGGGGAACTCACCGATGAAATCGTCGTAACTGGCTTGATGCGAGAGCCATGGATCGGTGTCTATGACGCCCTCTTCGATGAGGCCGATGATGCGCTGGAAATCGCCTGGCAACGCATTGCGCGATGCTTTGATAGTGATTTCAGGCCGGTGAATGGTCACATGTTTGAAACTCAACTCCTGCGTGGTGATGCCCACGTACAACACCTGCCCCGTGAACGCGCAAAATTGAAATGCGTTGGACATCGAGACGTGACTGCCCGTGGCGTCGATGACCGTGGTCGGCAACTCCCCGCCGTTCACTTCCCGTAATCGCTCGACCTCGGTGCCATCATTTTTGAAAATCACCGTGTGATCCACGCCGAGCTTGCCCTTGCAAAACTGCAGACGCGTTTCGTTCATATCCATTACTGTGATTTCGGTTTGGGCCACTTTCAAAAACTCAATCACCGCCATTCCAATTGGCCCCGCGCCAATCACCAAAACTTTGTCGCCTTTGCTGGAAGCCGCACGATTTACACAGTTGCAACCAATCGCCAGCGTTTCCACCAGCGCCAACTGATCCATCGTCATTTTTTTTGATGGATGCAATTTCCGCGCCGGCAAAATAAACCGCTCACACATCCCGCCATTCTTATGCACGCCAATGACTTCCAACGATTCACAACAATTCGTCGCGCCCTTGCGACAGGCAAAACACTCGCCACAATTCATATAAGGCTCCACCGCGCAGTGATCGCCCTCCTGCACATTGTGCACTCCTTCTCCCACCGCCAACACCGTCACCCCCAACTCATGTCCGGGAATCACCGGATACGTATAAAACGGCATCTTTCCAAGGTACCCCGACACATCCGTACCACAAATCCCCACCCGGGACACCTCCACCAACGCCTCGCACGAGCGCGGCAATTCCGGTTCATCAATAATTGCAGTGGTGAATTGCTCAGGCTTTTCAAGAATAATTGCTTTCATAAAAATCTAGTTATTGTTCGGCAAGCCCTCAATGTGCCCAATGTCTTTGACTGGTTCAATAATGGCCAGCACTTCGGTGAGCAGCTCTTCATCCATCGGAGACGCCGCCCATTTGGCCCAGTTACGAACGTTATCGGGGTTGGCGCTGCCGGCGATGGTGGTGGTGATGTTTTTGTTGGCCACGCAGAATTGGACGGCGAGCTGCGCGATATCCACGCCTTTGCTGGCGCAGTGGTCGGCAGCCTGTTTGCAGGCGGCACGGACTTCTTCCGGCTCTTTGTGCCACGCGGGCAAGGTCGCATTCGTGAGCAGCCGCGCGCAAAAAGGGCCGGCGTTCATGATGCCGACTTTCTTTTGTTTGAGATAATCGAAGTGCTCGGCGAAGCGGGTGTTTTGCAAATGATAATTATTATAAGAGAGCACCACGTCCACATCGATTTGGTCGAGGATGAACGGGAAAATTTTCATTGGATACCCGGAGAAGCCAATGTAGCGCACCTTGCCCGCATCGCGGACTTTTTGAATCGCGGGAATGGTTTCGTCGACGATCTGTTGCAAGTCCACAAATTCAATGTCGTGGCAAAGAATGATGTCGAGATGATCAATTCCCATACGGTGAAGACTAACGTCAATACTTTCCACCACGCGCTTGGCGGAGAAATCGAAATGCGCCAAATCGTACCGGCCCAGCTTTGTGCCGAGTATAAACTCTTCACGCGGCAAATCACGCAACACCTGCCCAAGCAACACCTCACTCATACCGCGCCCGTAAAACGGCGAGGTGTCAATGAAGTTCATCCCCAAATCCAGCGCTACGCGACAAGACCGCAATGCCTCTTCAATCGTCACCCGCCGAAACTCCTGCCCCAATGACGACGCGCCATACGAGATGACCGGCAATTCAAGATCCGTGTTGCCCAGCTTGCGGCGCTTCATATCAGGCGAGGTGTTTTTTAAAAGCGTCGAGGGTGGCCTTGGCCGCTTCATCGGAATTCGGCCACGGGAAGGCCTCGGCGGAGGCGTACTGATCGTAGCCGATTTCTTTCAAAGCAGCAGCGATTGGCGCATAGTCCATGTGAGCGCACCCGGCGGGGCGGCGGTTACTGTCCACAAAATGTACGTGACCGATGTGTTTGCCATAAGTGCGCAACGCGTCGGCGATGTTGATTTCCTCGATATTCATGTGGAAGAGATCGGCGAGGATGACGATGTTGTCGGTGTCGAGTGTGCCGAGAAAATCCACGGTGTCTTCGGCGCGATTGAGCAGATTACTTTCATAGCGGTTGAGCGGTTCGTAAATTAAAGGCACGCCCGCGGCTTTGGCGTGTTCGCCGAGTTCGTTGAGTGCAGTGCGCAGAAAATCGTGCGCTTGCACTTTGCTCACGTCACCTTCGAAGCGGCCTTGCATTGAACCGATGATGGCGGGCGCGCCGAGCTTTGCCCCGGCGTCGATGATGGCGCAGATGAAATTTTTGGCGTTGTCGCGCGAGGCGGCGTCCGGCTGACAAAGGTGCCATTTGTGGATGACCCATCCGCCGCCCGTGCCCACGGCGGCGACGTTGAGATTATGCTGCGCGGTGAGCGCGCGGAGTTCATCGACGGGAATCGCATCGGCATTGGGCGCGAATACCTCGACGGCATCGTAGCCCAACTCAGCGGCTTTGGCGCAACCGGCGGCGAGATCGTGCCAGAAAATGAACGGGCCGCCTTCGGCTTCCTTGACGAGTGAGATGGTGACTGCGGATTTGATCATGCGACAAATAACCGCTTGAAGTGGCGGTCATAAAGATTTTCGGTGACATTTTTACCAACGACTTCAGCGTTGGCTTTCAGTAAATCGGTGTAGCGCGCGCCCTCTTTAGCGGCGAGCTTGAAGGCAATATGCAGTAACTGGCGGAAGTGTTGGTTGTACTCCGGATGCTCCTGCACGTGCCGCAGCGCGTTGGCGTATTGGTCACCGGCCCAGCCATTGACTGCCTCGGCGGTGGGTAGCTTGGCAGAATCAATGTCAATTACCGAGGCGTACGGCGCGCACATCGCGTCCACATTCTCCAGTGCCTTGGCGTAAATCTCTTTGGACAACGTGAGGCCTTCGCCGCCGGCTTCGGCAAGGCCGATGAGTTCTTCGAGCCAAGTGGTGCCCGCAGTTTTTACGTGAACGCCCGCGCCAGTGCGGCGGAGGGCGTTGCCGATGATCGGGTAAATGGAAAACTTATCGCTGCCGCTATGCACACTGAGCTTTAGGTTTTCTGGCAAACCATAATTCGCAATCGCGTGCGCGATGACGGCGAGGTCATCATTGAATTCCTTCTCGAACTGCGCAAGGTCACCGACGTAATCAACGCCCTTATTAAAACGGCCCGTGAATTTTGGCGCGATGGTCTGCAGCTGCACGCCTTCATCGGCGAGCGCGGCGAGGATGATCAATAGCTCAGGCGGCGTCTGTGGCGCGTCAGTTTCGTCCATCGAAACCTCGGCGATGAACTCGCCTTTCTTCGATTCAATGTGGCGATAAATTTTCGCCGCCTCGGCAACTGCGGAGAGATATTTGGCGGCGACTTTTTCCACGTACTCGCGGGTGATTTCGATTGGCTCGTCAATGCCCGCGAGGGTCACGCTGCCGATCAACTCGGGATGTTTCCCAATAAACACCGCCACCGCATCGCCTTCGGGCGCATGGCCGATGGAATCGGCCACGTCGATGGTGAAAAAATCAGAGCAGTCGAGATACTTGTCGACCGTGTCCATGTTGATGTGATCAGCATCCACATGCCATCCTTTAACCCAGCCGAGTGCCCCCACTGCAGCCTTCGCGGCGTCGAAAACACTTTGTGGTTCAGAGCCGATGAAGTTGTGTTCGCGGTTGGATTTGTTCCAAACCGGAATCACGTCGATGCCATTTTCCGCGAGCTTCACGCAGGCTTGTAATTGCGCTTTTGCCTGATGAGCAAAGCGATCGCCCACACCGATGGTGTATTTTTCAAGAGTCAACATACCGAAGGGCGGAATTTAGCGGAACGCGAAACAGAAGCAAGCATCTCTTTGTAAATTGTTAACAATTGTGATTGACGCGGTTTAGAGGTGGGGCAACAATTTGCCGGTGATGATTATCAACAAACCCGTTCGCTCATTGCGGGAGCAGATTACTAATGTACTGCGGTCGGAAGTGCTGGCGGGTGTGTGGACGAATGAGGTGCCGATGCGCGAACACGCGTTGGCTGAGCGGTTTGGCGTGAGTCGCGGGCCGATTCGCGATGCGCTGCTGCAGCTTTCGCAAGAAGGCGTGTTGGTGTATTCGCCGAACAAAGGCGTGCGCGTCAACACACCGCCCGCCGAGGCTGAGCGGCTATTGCTGCAATCAATGCGGCGTGAGATGGAGACATTTTGCATCGGCCAATGCATCGAGCATTTGACTGAGGCGGACGATAATCAGCTTGAAGGCATTCTGGCCGAACTTTACCGCGTGTGCGAACGCGCTGATCTCAGTGCCATTGCCGATTGCGATTTAGCGCTACACCGTTACCTCGTGCGGCGCGCTTCGCGTGAATTGGAAGGAGTGTGGCAAAGCATCGCCTCGCGTTTGCTGATGGATTATTCGCGCATTGAACGCCTCGATCAAATCGTGGCCGAACACGAGGCAATTGTGCGCGCGGTAAAAAAACGCAATCTCAAGGCCGCCCAAAAAGCGCTCCACGCGAACATCATTTAATGCGACGACTGACATTCATTTTTATCTGCCTCACGACCGCGGTTGCCTTTGCAGACAACCGCGAAGGAGATCGATTATTTGCGCTGAAAGTACGCGGGATAATCAATTCCAAATGTATTGCGTGCCACGGCGCGGAGACGAACAAGCTGAAAGGCGAACTGAACCTGTCCTCGCGTGCGGCAATGTTGAAAGGCGGTGAGAGTGAAACACCCTCCATCGTGCCCGGCAAACCGTTGGCCAGCCCACTTTACCTGGCATCCACACGGGCGCATGAAGATGATTGGTCCGCCATGCCGCCGAAGGAGAACGACAAACTTTCGGCGGCGCAGTTGGCCGCACTCAAACGTTGGATTGAATTGGGCGCGCCGTGGCCAAATGCCAAGACGCAGGCGCGCTACATCGCCGAGGAACGCGCCAAGCCGATGACCGACGAAGGCGTGCTAATCAAAACCAGCGGCGGGCTGTCGGAGGACTGGACCTTTCGCCGCTATCAACCGGAGGATGTGTGGGCTATTCAGCCATTGAAAAAACCGGCGGTGCCGAAGGGCGCGGTGAATCCCATTGATGCGTTCGTCGGTCGCAAGCTAAAAGCAGACGGTTTTGCTGCCGCGCCGGCGGCGGATTTTCGCACGTTGCTGAAGCGCGCGAATTACGATCTCACCGGCCTGCCACCGACACCGATTGAAATTCTTAAATTCCGCCAAGCGTGGGATAAGGATCCCGACAAGGCGTGGAGCACGCTCATCGACGAACTGTTGGCCAGCCCGCATTACGGCGAGCGCTGGGGGCAGCATTGGCTGGACGTCGCCCGCTACGCCGACACGGGCGGTTACTCCAACGATTACGAGCGTTCCAATGCTTGGCGGTACCGTGATTATGTCATCCGCGCCTTCAATGAAGACAAGCCGTACAATGAATTTGTGATTGAACAAATCGCAGGCGACGAGCTGTGGGAGCAAGCGCCAATAGGAAAACGTGATTCGGCATTGCTGGTGGCCACCGGTTTCCTGCGCATGGGGCCATGGGATCCGGCGATGGTGAAGGTGCCCGAAGCGCGCCAAATTTTTCTCGATGACGTTGTGAATTCCGTTGGGCAGACTTTTCTCAGCACCACGATGCGATGTTTCAAATGTCACGATCACAAGTTTGATCCGTTGCCCACACGCGACTATTACCGAATGTACGCGACCTTCGCCGGCACGCAGATGGCTGAACGTCCCGCGCCGTTTTTGAAGAATGAAAATCTCGACCGATTTGCCGAGCAGAAAAAACACGTGCAGGGCCTCTTGAGTTTTGCGAAAGAGAAAACAAAGGAGCTCACTGACAAACGCGAGGCGGCGGCCGCTGCGTGGTACAAAAAATCCGGGTTGGATTATGTCCCGCTTGAAAAACGAAAGAGTTTTGCGGATGAGAAAAAACCGCCGCGCCACGTGGGGCTCGATCCAATGGAACAAGGCCGCCTGAAAGTGCGCGAGCAAGATTCCTGGATTTGGGAGCGTCGGTTGGAACGTTTTCAGCCGATGGTGCAGAGTGTTTACAACGGGCCCGACCCGAAATATTTGAACGCGCGGAAATTGCGCTCAAAAGCCACGCCCAATGGCAACTGGCGGCCAGACAGCCACATTTACATGGGAGGCTCTTTGCAGGCACCGGGCCAGAAAGTGAATCCAGGCGGGTTAAGTGCCACGGGCATCCCAGTCTCCACCTCGGGTGATCAACCGCTGCAGCGCCCGCGGTTGGCATTGGCCAAATGGATTGCGAATCCGAAAAACCCGCTCACGGCGCGCTCTATCGTAAATCGCGTGTGGCAGCATCATTTTGGCAAACCGCTCGCGGGCAACCCGAACAATTTCGGAGCCAAAGGTGCCAAGCCGACCCATCCGGAATTGCTCGACTGGTTGGCGGCGGACTTCGTGGAGCACGGCTGGAAATTCAAGCGGTTGCACCGGATGATCATGCTTTCGAAAACCTATCGGCAATCCGGCCGTCATCCGCTATTGGAGAAACTGCAAACCGAGGATCCGAACAATGACCTTTTTGCCTACCATCCACCGCGCCGCCTTACGGCTGAGGAGCTACGCGATAGTTTGCTAATGGTCACAGGTGAATTGAATCCTACCATCGGCGGCCTGCCGGTTATGCCGGAGATTAACATGGAGGTTGCACTCCAACCGCGCATGATCCAGTTCTCTATCGCGCCGGCGTATCAGCCCTCGCGAACACCGCCCGAGCGCAACCGGCGTACCATTTATGCCTACCGCGTCCGCGGCCAGTCCGATCCGTTCCTTGAATTGTTCAATCAACCCAATTCCAACAGCTCTTGCGAAGAACGCGATGCGGCTGCCGTCACGCCACAGGCTCTCACATTGCTCAACAGCGACGTGATGAGCGACCGAGCCATTGCCTTGGCCCTGCGCGTAGAGAAAGAAATGGCCACGCTGCAGCTGCAAATAAAGCACGCTGTTCAACTGACCTTCGGACGCGTGCCAGACAAAGTGGAACAGCAACGCCTCGAACAATACATTCTCAAAATGCGCGCCTACCACGCGAAACAACAACCCGAGCCGGTGAAATATCCCACCCGCATCACACGTTCACTCGTTGAAGAACTCACCGGACAACCCTTCAGGTACGAAGAAATTTTACCCGTTTTTGAAAACTATGTGCCGGACAAAAAACCTGCCAACGTAAACGCAAACACCCGCGCCCTCGCCGATTTGTGTCTATTGCTTTTCAACTCAAACGAATTTATTTACGTTTACTGATATGAACGCACCCTTCTCGCTGAACACAGCCTCACTCCGCCGCCGTGATTTCCTTTATGGCCTCGGCTCATCATTAGGTGCGCTGGCAATGACCGACCTTTTGGCCAAAGAAGCCACGGGCCCATTAACACCCAAGAAGCCGATGCACGCGCCCAAAGCCAAGGCAGTGATTATGCTTTTCATGGAGGGCGGGCCGAGTCAGGTGGATACATTTGATCCGAAACCCGCTTTGAACGCGAAACATAAAACAGAATCCAAACGCACGGCGGGGCTTGCAAATGGGTTTCGTTTTTATGTTGGCAGTCCATTCAAGTCACGCAAGGTCGGCCAGTCGGGATTGGATATGAGTGATCCGTGGGTGCATTTGCCGGAGGTTGCCGATGAACTTTGTAACTATCGGGGTTGCCAGGCAGAGTCACTGAATCATCCGGAGGCGCTTTTCCATATGAATACCGGCAGCCGACTGGGCGGCGATCCTGCTTTGGGGTCGTGGGTGAATTATGGGCTCGGCACTGAGAATCAAAACCTGCCTGGCTACGTTGTGATGACCGAGCTGGCCATGCCACAGGGAGGGGCGCGCAATTGGGGCAACGGTTTTTTACCTGCGCATTATCAAGGCACACGCCTACGGCCAAGCGGTTCCCCAATTCTGGATCTACACGCGCCAAAACACAAAACCCGCGACCACCAACGCAAGGCACTTGATGAGCTGGCATTTCTGAATCAACGCCACGCAAAAAAACATCCGGAACACGCCGACCTTGCTGCGCGCATGGAAAGCTACGAGCTGGCCTATCGCATGCAGATGGAAGTGCCGGGCGTTATTGATCTCACGAGCGAGCCCGAACACATCCGCGAAGCTTACGGCATGAATCAAAAGGAGACAGCGGAATTCGGCCGCCAATGTTTAATGGCCCGTCGCCTCGTTGAGAAAGGTGTTCGCTTCGTGCAGGTTTTTTCAGGCGGCTGGGACAGCCACGACTATCTGGAACGCGGCCACGCCTCGCGCATCAAAAGCGTGGATCAACCAATAACCGCCCTCATCAAAGACTTAAAGCAACGCGGTATGCTCGACGACACGTTAGTCGTGTGGACCGGCGAGTTTGGCCGCACCCCCGACAACAACCGTCGGGGCGGCGTCTACGCACTCGGCCGCGGCCACAACATCGATGCAATGACGATGCTGATGGCAGGCGGCGGCACAAAAAAAGGCTCAGTCGTTGGTGCCACCGACGAGATTGGCGCGAAGGCCTCGGAGGTCGTTCACCCCATCCGCAACCTGCACGTGACGCTGCTCCATCTGCTTGGACTCGACGACAACAAGCTCACCTACTTCCACGCCGGCCGCTACAAACAACTCAGCCAATTCGGCGGGAAGGTCATTAAGGAACTAATCGCGTGATTTGCGAACTGTTCTTCTCAAACGCAAAACTTTAGGCCTCCTCGTAGCCGAGCGCGCTATAGCCAGCGCTTTGGCCGGGTTCGTCGTTGACGGTGACGAATTGAACCCACAAACCCACGCACGCGAATTGAATTTTATCTCCGGTTTCGCTTCCCGCCCGTCAACCACCCCAGCGTGAAGCGCGCGAAGGTGATTGTCTCGTACGCACTCGTTTCACCGCGTTCGTAAATGATGCCGATCGAATTATCCAACATCACGGTAAGATTCGAATATGCGGCGGGACCGGCATAAAGCTGACGGCTGACGGGCCACGTTTTGCCTTCGTCGCGGCTGAGCCGCACGGTCATTCGATTGCGCGACTGACTGGCTGGGTTGGAGAACAGCAACCGATTTCCATCGAACCGTATGAAACTAGCCTGACAAACCGGCTCGATGAGCGTGGCGTCGTCGACGGAACGCCCCCACGTTTCGCCGCCATCTTTGCTGATGGCGATGGCGCGAAGATTTTTTCCGCGATAGCTTCGCATATTCATCATTAAGCGTCCATCGGCCAATTCCACCACGGCGCATTCGTTCATACCGCGATCGGTGGGCTGGCCCATTTTCCACGTTTTGCCGTGGTCATCGGAGTAGAGGCTGTGGGAATGACCGTTGGTGTTATAGGTGTTGCGCCCGCCACGCCGGTGGTCGCACGGCATCACGAGGCGACCAGCGTGTTTGCCTCCAGTGAGCTGAATGCCATTGCCCGGACCAGTGGCCACCCATGTCCAATTTGGCTTAATGGCCACATTAGAAATGTCTTTTGGTTTGGACCACGTTCGGCCGTCGTCTTTGCTGTGGGTGATGAACACTTTTTTGTTATCGCGACATAGGCTCATCCAAATGAACCCAGTGGATTGATCGACCACAGGACACGGATTGCCAATGGTGACTTTTGCGTCGCCGCCTTCTTCGTACACGATGGATTGCGGGCTCCACGTTTTGCCGAAATCGGATGAGCGTTTCACAAGCAAATCCAAATCGCCGTGATCGCCCCGCCCGGTTTTACGGCCTTCGCAAAAGGCAAGCAGCGTGCCCTTCTTGGTCACAATGAGTGCCGGGATGCGGTACGTGTGATAACCATCCTTGCCGCTGACGAACACCGGCGTTTGAACCAACCCGGCAGCGGATGAAAAAATGGAACTCAAGAGCAATGCGAGCAACAGCTTCATCCCGCGATTTAACCGTTGCCGCAACAAAGTGAAAGCCTAAAGCCCCGTGTCGCCTTTGCGCCGCAGCAAGCCGGAACGGTTGCGGGAATTCAGCTCCACATCGGGCGAATCGGCCACGTGCACCCACACGTGCACGTGAGGCGCACCGCGCCAATGCCAAACGAACGCCGGGCCTTCGAGACGCCAGTTGTCGTAAATGCCGTCGCGGCCCAGGTCGTCGCGTTGGTAAAAGGTGAGGTGACATGAGTCGAGGCCGCCGTTCTTTTTCAGCGCGGCCACCGCTTCGTCCCGATCGCTTTGGCGGAAAGGTTCGAGCAACAGGCGCAGAATGTTTTGCAGGTGCGCCTTTTGATCGCGCGCCATATTGGCCACGGGCGCGCCGGTGAATTGGCCTTTCGGTCCGCGGAAAGCAATCTCCCCCTCGTCGGGCGCTTCCTTCAGCATCGCTTGTTGGCGCAATTTCCCATCGAGCATTTTGTGCAGCTTATTGGCCTCCAGCGCTTGATGCCAAAAAATGTTGTCGGGATGATCGGCCTTTTCAAAATAACCGCTGGAGCCTTCGTCGCCATACATAATGGGGCCGGCAAAGGCGACGTGATCGGCGGAGTCGCCATCGCAGCGCAAGGTACCGTGCCGACCGCTCTGCACAAACTCAAATTTGCCCGAGCCCGGCTCGCCGAAGATGGCGATGGCCTGACGTTTTCCCCAGCCTTTCATGTCGTGCTTGAGCTGGAGGTCGAAGCGGTCAATCCAATCGGGATTCAGCAATCCCTCCCAAATGGCGCGAATGATATCCTGTTGGTCGTTCGTGAAAAACTCACTGCGAATGAGCGGCTTGGTGATAAGCCAATTGTTCGAGATATGTTTACGCAACAGGCCATTGTGATTTTTGTAATCCCACGGAAAACAAACCGCCTTGCGTTGCTTGACGTCAAAGGTCTTGTACAGCGTTTTCACCAGCGACTCCGAAGTGGCCTTGCGCGCGGCGAGTGCCGGCAATGCTGTCCCCGCGAGTGCTGCTGCGCCGGTGATTTGGAGAAAATTGCGTCGGTTGATTTCTGGTTGGTTTTTGATCATAGGTTACACTTTCACTTTCAATAATCGCTTGGCCTCTTCATAACCCGGCGCACGGTGGCCGGGGCCTTGGCCGCGTTTGTCGTTGACGGTGTAGCCGTAGCAACTGGCGGTGACGCGGGCGAGCGAAACCATTTGCCGCCAGCGGAAGGCCTTGCGCATCGTGGCGAATTCTTCGTTGGCGGTGCGGTAATATTTCTCCGCGTGCAAACGGCCATCTTCGCTGGTGCCGTATTGAATGAGCAAATCCAGCAGCGCGCGTTGCGGATGGCCGAGCGCGCCGTAACGATGAGTGAGCGCGCAGGCGCGGAGTTGGTTGTTCTCGCGGATCGCGGCGTCCAACTCGGTGAGCAACGCTTTGGGCGTGGTGGCTTTAACGCGCTCGAGTTGCACGGGCTCGGGGAATGGTTTTGGTTTGTGGCCTTCTTTGCTGTGGCTTTGGGCGACGTTGCCGGCGGCTAAAATCAGGCCGGCCATCGCGTGTCGGCGACTGCTCACGCGGGCGATGTTGCGCCACGCGTTCACCATATCACTGGCATGCACGCCCGCTGAATCGCCGTGCGTGCGCCGTCCATAATAGTTACCCTTCCAAACTTCCACTTGGCGCAGGATGAGTTGATTAGCCGCGAGCGAAATGGCTTCGCCCACGTGCTCGGGCAGAATGCCTTCCGCCAACGCCGCTGCCGCTGCCTCGCTGGCTTGGGGGCGGTTGAGCGTCAGCAAATTGAGCGCGAATGTTTCCACCCACGTGTCATCGGCCTTGCGCGTACCGACGGGACGACTGAGCAATTTATATTTTTCAAGCAACTTCGGCACTTGCGAGGACCGCGATTTCCCGCCCGCGCATTGGCGGATGGATTGCCGGAGCAACGTGAGCGCGTGTTCCTTGCCGGTGAGCTCCAGCACATCGTACGCGCGCCACGGCATCACCACGGTGTGGACGTTGTGGTTATCTTCCACGTGATGCAGCACACCGTTGAGCGCCGTCTCAATCGTTTGCCCGGCGAGCGCGGCAAGCAACTGCTCGGCCTTCGCCTTATCGCCCGCGAGCGTGGCAGCGTGCAACGCTTGCGCGGCCTTTGAATTTTCAGACAACTTCGCCGCCTTCAATGGCTTGAGCACATCCTTCCCGTGGAGGCCGTTTTTTTCCGTATAAAATGAGTTGCGATAAAGCACTTTCAAAACCGGCAACGCCTCCTGGCCTTTCGGCATTTCGCGCGACATATCAAACGCCGGTGCAAGCGCCATAAAGGTATGAAAGCCGTGATAGTTTTCACCGCCAAATGTGCGCGCATTGGCCAACGTCCCGGCGGCCACCAATTGGCGCAACGGCACGCCCGCGTTGAGCTTGCCAACAAGCATAGACAAAATTTTCGCGGTGGGCGTTTCCTGCATCAACCCGACCAATGGCTCGAGCTTGCCAAAAGAAAGGCGCGGATCTTCCTCAGCGGCAAATGCCGTGGACACGCCAAGCTCCCCGGCCAACGAAGTGCCGAGACTGGCGACCAACATGCCTTGACCAACGTTTGATAGAAATTCACGGCGATGGGTTTGAGTGAGGGGTGTGGATTGTGTCATCATTTTCCTTTCGTTTGGAGTGCTTGCCATAAAGTGTACGCCACAAACGAAAGTACGCCACCAAAAAGTTTGGCTGCCGATGGCGGGGATTTTCCCGTGTCAGCCCCTGATTTTGGTTTGAATCGGCGGGCTTTTTGGCGCAAGAGTTCTGCGTGTGAAGACTGTGTCGCTTACTGAAAAAGAGTTTCCGCTGCCGCTGCTGGGCACCGCCGATTTGCACGGCCCCACCGGGCTGGAAGCGCACGGATTGGAACCGCGCGGCACGGTGCGTTGGAATTACGAGACGCCCGAGCTACAACAGCACGCGATGCGCCGCGGCGAAGGCGATCTTTCTGCGCACGGCGTCTTCACCAGCCGTACCGGCGCGCGCACGGGCCGCTCGCCCAAGGACAAATTCACCGTGTGCGATGACGTCAGCGAGGACACCATTTGGTGGGGCAAAATCAATCAGCCGTGCGAGCCGGAGTTGTTTGATAAAATGCTCGGTCACGCACAGTGGTTTCTTTCGCATCGCGAGGAGCTGTTTGTGCAGGATCTTTTTTGTGGGGCTGATGCGGCCGATGGGGCAAATCGCATCAGCCTGAGGGTGGTCACCGAAAGCGCGTGGCACGCCGCCTTTGCGCGCACGATGATGATCCGCCCCACCGCCGACCAACTCGCCACGCACGAGCCGGAATACACCGTGCTGCACACGCCATATCTCTTGGCCGATCCCGACAGCGTGGACGGCCTCGACTCCAACGCTTTCATTTTACTTTCGCTCAAACACAAGCTCGTTCTCATCGGCGGCACGCAATACGCTGGGGAAATCAAAAAATCTTTGTTTTCCATAATGAACTATCTGCTGCCCGCCACCGGTCAGCTGCCGATGCATTGTTCGTGCAACACAACGGGGGACAACACCGCCGTCTTCTTCGGCCTTTCCGGCACCGGCAAAACCACCCTCTCCGCCGACCCCAACCGCCGCCTCGTGGGGGATGACGAACACGGCTGGACCGACCACGGCATATTCAATTTCGAAGGCGGCTGCTACGCCAAGCTCATCAACCTCAAAGAAAAAGATGAGCCTGCTATTTTCGCCACCACCCGAATGCCCGGCACCATTATGGAAAACGTCATCCTCGGCCCCGATGACACGCCCGATTTCACCAACGATTCACTCACCGCCAACACCCGCGCCGCCTACCCCATTGAGTACATCGAAAACCGAGAACCCAGCGGCACTGCCGGTCATCCGCAAAACATCGTCTTCCTCACGTGCGACGCCTTTGGCGTGCTTCCCCCCATCGCCCGCCTCACGCCCGAGCAAGCCGCCTACCATTTCATCAGCGGCTACACCGCCAAAGTCGCCGGCACCGAGATGGATATCGTCACCCCCACCGCCACCTTCTCCACCTGTTTCGGCGCCCCCTTCATGCCCCGGCACCCCGGAGTTTATGCCAAGCTCCTCACCGAAAAAATCGCCCGGCATCAGTCCCAATGCTGGCTACTCAACACCGGATGGATCGCCGGCGGCTATGGCCAAAGCGACCGCATCAAAATCAAGTGGACCCGCGCCCTCCTCAACGCCGCATTAGAAGGCCACCTCGCCAACGTCGATTACAAAACCGATAACCGCTTCGGCTTCCAAATTCCGCAAGCGTGCCCCGACGTCCCAAGCGAAATCCTGCCCCCCCGCGACACCTGGGAATCCCCCACCGCCTACGACACCCAAGCCGACCACCTCGCCCAAATGTTCCGCGACAACTTCCAACAATACGCCCCCGACACCCCCGCCCCCATCCGCAACGCCGGGCCGGCAGGGACGAGCTCTACCTTGTCCCAGTCCTAAAACAGTTAAAAGATACGGATTCCGCCGATTCACACGGATGAACACGTTATCCGTGTGAATTTGTGAAATCCATATCACTCCCTCCTCCGCCTCCAGTTTAGCTTAAATTATTATCTATTCTTTTTGTAAGAATCCCACTTTTCAGGCGTAACCCTGTTAGCGGCAAAAGTGCGCTCCACCCTGAAACTCAAATTACCTACCCAGCAAAAAAGGACAAAATATGAAAACACCCGATCCAATCCAAAAACGAGGGTTCACCCTCATCGAACTCCTCGTCGTCATCGCCATTATTGGCATTTTGGCTGCGATGCTATTGCCAGCACTTGCCCGGGCAAAGGCGAAGGCACGGCGCATTAAATGCGTTAACAACTTGTCCAGCATCTACAAGGCGCACCTTGGATTCGCCCAAAATAACGATGAACGTATGCCATGGCAGCTCACCTCTAGAGGTGTTCAAAACCACTTGGACTCCAGCACCACCCCAGCAAACCGATTTGGTGCTAAAATCGCAGGCCCTTATGTCAACGTGGCTGTCAATGAATTGCACGCTCATGTCAAATCACTCCACACCGCCGGCGTGTACACCATCGCGGCGATGAAACAGGAACTGCAAACCCCAAAAATTATTTTGTCCCCCTGCGACCCCACCCGGGAAGCAGCCAATGAAGTCGTGCAAAATAATTGGGCCACGTATGACACCAAGACCAAAGGCCCAAGTGCCGAGGTGGGCAAAGGCTCCAGCTATAACTTAGTGCGCGGCGCTGACACTCAACGCCCGTCCGCCCCTTTGGCAGTCACCCGAAACCGATCCCACAACAACCTAACCTCCACCGGCACGTATTGGCTGGGGGCCGACTCAGATTCGAGCAACCGTAGGACGATGGCGGGCCTGAATGCCTCGCAGGGCCAATTGGTAATGATGGACGGCAGCGCCAGACAATCCACCGATGCAGATTTCGGGGATAAAGGCAAAATCACCCGTCTCTCTTGGGGTTGCTCCGGTGGAGTGGCTATGGGCGATACGAGTATGATTACTATGCGCGGAGTTGGACTTGATTGATCGCCCAGCCTAAAATCTGCGATGTTCCAAACCCTCTAAGTTTTTGACCAGATTCATTAAATTAATTGCAATGAAGAAACTTATCCGATTCTGCCCCATCGTGATCATTTTACAAATGGGCATTGGGTGTTCCTCCACACTGCCTGCACCATTTTACAGCCCGATTTCCCCCGTGTACTACACAAAAAAATCTACTCATGCGGTACAAATTTCGGAAATCACCGACAATCGCGGCAACGCTGACCCAGAGGTGTTTTTTATAAATGATCGCGACCCGTTCAAAGCCAAATTCAATGTGCCCGTTTCCGATATTGTAGCCAAGGCACTCAGAGTCGAGCTTAGGAAATTCGGGATGATGATTATCCAACACCCAACAGCCTCGCACAAGCCTCAAGTAATTCTTGAATGTGATATTCTACAGTTTAGCTGCCGGGAATCGAGCACGGGATTCGCTAAAAATAATCATCTCACTTTCTTCGTTGAACTCAGGTTTCGATGGCGAAATCCAAGCACAGGCCAAGTCATTTCAGAAAACACTCGTATGCGGCGGTTTACGCATCCTTCTAAATTTCCCAAAGGTTTCGATTCTTCAACCAGTTTTATGCACATGAAGGAATTAAACGAGTACGTCAAGGTATTGGTCCAAGTATTGTTACCCGATGTCATCAGGCAGGAAACCAGAAACAATCCAGTTATTAATAATTGACACGCTAATTATTATGCATAACCCACTGAAGCAAAAGCATAAAGTTGAGCACTCAATCATATTGCCTCTAATTTCAGTATCACTGAGCCTCCTGATCTTCGGCTGTGCTGTACCCGGCGGCAGGCCTTATTCCGGAATTCTAAATTCCATCAGTCCACGTGACGTCATCGGCACATATCAAAACCCCACCTTCCCCAATCTGACACTTGTTTTCCTTGGAAACGGCACAGTTGAATCCCATTCATTTGGCATGAGGGAAACTGCATCAGGCACCCATGGTAAATGGAGAATTTATGGAAATGAGATTCACTTCACTCCAACTGCATCCAGCAATGCGACCACCGAAGAGAAAAACTCGATAAAATTTCTAAACATTTCAATGATATACAATACGGTTCCCAGCGGGTTAAAATGTATTGGAATGATTATTGGAGAAAAACGAACTAAATTGAATCCATCTTCACAGAAAACGTTTGTTAAAATCCGTTAATTTCAGATGGGAATGATATTCGTTCAGTTAATCGTGCTTCTTCTGATAATCTCGGAAAAATATTTTCAGTGGCTGAGAATCTTTATCTCCACGCCTGTCAATCCACGATTGTAAATCCGCAGGGAATCCATCGCTCCCACAAAACTTCCCGCTGCCTCATGGCCGATGCGGAGGCCGGAGGAACCCCAGGCGAGTTTTCCGGGGCCCACGTTTTCCCTCTCTATTTCAATTCCATCAAGATACAGCAGCTTTGTCTCGCCATTGTACACGGCCGCGACGTGATGCCATTCGCCTCGCTGAAGGGCGTGCAAATGTTTAATCTGGTGATATGGCGTGTTGCTACCAAAATCGAGCTGGTCATTCCACAACCTAAAAAAAGCAAAGCCAGGCTCAGGAATACGATCCACCAGACCGCCAAAATCTTCTTGCTCAAGACTGCGTGACACATCAGCAATGTTAATCCACGCGGTAATCGTTAGATTGGTTAACGTCTCCAGACTTTTTGAGGGCGCGACGATAAGATGGGTTTGGTTACCATCAAAAATGCAGGCTTGGCCGAGCTTCCCCTTGCGCCCCGGACCAAAAGTAATTTCCCCGCGAGCCTCGGCGTGATTTCTGTAAGGCGACTGGTCGCGGGTGTTTCCGTTAAAATCAAAACGACAAATGAGGCCGGCCTCCAAATCCACCTGCGGTAGCGTGGCCGGCTGAGAAGAGGGTTTACCGAAGCCAACCCAAAGAACAAGCAGCACAATTCCCAACCCGGCAACCCACGCGAGGACAGGATTGCGATGGGGCGTTTGGATTTGCCCTTGGAGGATGGCTTCGAGGATTTGGGCGAAATCTTCGGCGGTGGGGCGGGTGGCGGGGTCGGGGTCACAGGCTTGGAGGATGAGGGTGTTTAGGGCGTGTAGTTCGGGCGGGCAGGCGGGATCGCGCAGGGCAGGCGGGGGTGAGGGGAAGGCGTGGCGGTCGTGGCCGGTGATCATTTCGTACAGCACTTTGCCCATTGCGTAGACGTCCGCGGGGGGTTGGCCGAGGCCTTCGCGGGGGATGTAGCCGTGGGTGCCCATCACGGAGCGGGAGCTATTAAGGGGGGCGACGAGGCCAATGTCGGCGAGCTTGGGGGCACCTTTTACAAATATGATGTTGGCGGGTTTGAGGTCGCGATGGACGAGACCGGCGGCGTGCAAATGAGCAAGTGCCTCGGCAAGGCGTCGGGCGTGATTGAGAGTGTCGGACAGGGTGAGCGCGCCGTGGGCGTCGATGTCGTCCTGTAAAGTGCGGGGGGCGTAGGTTTTGGGGGCGATGTCTTCACGATCTCCTTCGCGTGGATCGGCGAGTTCCATCACGCAATAGTAACCGGCATCGCCTTCCACACGGCCGACTTGGAGGACGTTAACGAGGCCGGGGTGTTCGCGGGAAACGGGTTCAAAAGATTGGATGCCTTCGTACTCACGCTCGAACGGGCGGTCGTGCTCGAAGCGATCGCGCCGGACAATTTTGACCGCGCGCCAAGTGCCGGTGGCATTACGCGCGAGCCACACATCGCCGTAGCTGCCGCTGGCGATGCAGCGCAGGAGTGTGTGCTCGGGGATGGTTGGCTGATTGGGTTCGAGTGAATCGGTCATTGGATTTTATTTGTAGCCCGGCTCGGTGAGCCGGGCTACATTGGTGCGCGTCGTTTCCTCAACTATTTTCATATCGCCTCCTTGTGCAGGGTTGCGCGGAAGCGATGCCAGAGTTTGCGGCGCAGGCGGTCGTGACCGCGGCGGGGTGGGTGTTGGGCAAAGGCTTGAACGCATCGGATCGCGAACCATCGGCACGCCAAACATCGAATCCAATTAGCGGGGCATTCAATCATCGGCTATCCTCTTCGCGCCGAAGGGTTTCCAGCTCGCGCTCAAACATCCGGCCGAGGCGGTGTTTGGTGACGTACACGAGCCCCGCGCTCACGCGCAACGCGCGGCTTATCTCCGCGACACTCCATTTCTCGATAACGTAACAATGGAAAATCTGAAAATGCTTGGCGGAAACATTTTGTTGCACGCGTTGCATGGCCGTGTCGGCGAGGTTTTTGTGCCAGTCGGCATCCCATTGTGCGTCGGGCAAAATAACGGTGGGGTCGGGAAAATTTTCTAATTCCTCGGCAAGCTCGCCGCCGAGGGCGTTATCCACCACAGCGCGGCGTTGGCGGTGGCGGATGTGATCAGTGATACGCGAACGAGTGAGGGTGAGCAGCCAACCCTTGAAACTGCCGCGCGCTCGGTCGTATTCAAAATCCCGGATATGCCGCGCCACGGTGATGAGCGTTTCCTGCACGACATCCTGCGCCTCAGCATCCGCAAGGCCGGATTTGCGTGCGGTGCTGTAAATGAGTTTCCAGTAGAGATTGAAAAATTCCGACCACGATTCATCATCGTCCAACTCCCGCAAGCGCTCGAGCAACGAGCTGCGCGTGGCATTAACGACGTGGGTGGCATTCTTCGAACCGGCCTCCTCCATAACTTCTCTCAACAGGAATACGTGGCGCGGATTCATTTCTTACAAAATAGTTGAGGAAAGATTGAGAAATGTACTGGCGGTCATTATGCGCTGATCTGGCGAAAGCTCAAAACCAAATCCATCCTTCCGGTTTTTGGGCTGTTGAGCTATCTTCAACCTGTGACCACACCCTCAAACCCCCTCCCCTCGCACATTGTGGTGCACGGAAATTGTGTGGACTGCGGGCGGCCGGTGGAGTTTTCGCCGGCACCTTTTACAGGGAAAGCGTCCAAGCCCCTTGCGCCGGGCAATACACGGCTGCACATGGAGATGCCGGATGAAGTGCAGCACAAAAGCCCCGAACGCTGCAAAAAATGTAAGCTGGCCCACTACACAAAATGGCAGGCGCGAAGGAAACAATTACCGTGGCTAATTGGATTGGTGACGGGATTGCTGGCGCTGGCGGGTTGGATTCTTTTGAAATGACGAATTCAGATTTACGATTTACGAATCAAAACCAATCGTCACCCATCACCCCCCCGGGCCACCGGCCCGGGCTACATCTCCCCATCAACCCTCAACTATCAACCGCGGCCAAAGGCCGCTCCGCTACTCAATCACTTCCTGGCGTTGCTTTGCGGTTTCGGCTTCTAATTCTTCCTGCAATAGTGCGGTTGGAAATTCCGGGTCGGCGGTGACTTTGATTTCCTGGACGAATTCTTTGCCATCCACCGTTAGGATGACGATGAAGGTGCCCGCGCCGGCCGATGCGCCGGGGCGAGTGAGGTTGGGCGCGGGACGGCCGGGACGGCCGCCGGCTGTCCCTTTGCCGGGTGCGGGGCGCGGGGCGGGAGGACGGGCGGCGGCGCGCAAATCCCAGCGAACGGCGTGGAGGCCTTTAGATTTTTCCACGGGCAACCGCCGAATGGCTTGGCCGCGGGCATTGCGAATTTCCAGTGACGCCGTTTTTGCGTTTTCACCAAGGTGATAAAAAATCCGGCTGCCGAAAGCCGGATTTGTACCAGCAAAATTCCGATGGCCCGAGCGTGAAAACCCGAGCGCGCCCCCCCACAAAACGCCTTCGCGCGGTTGAAACAAATGTGCTGTGGCCGCCGCCACTTTTTGGGTGAACTGACGCAGCGGAGTGATCTCCAAAATCCACGCGCTGCGGCCGTGGGTGCCCGCGACAATTTCGCCCGCGGTAGGATGCACTGCAATCTCGTGCACCGCCACAGTGGGGAAATTATTCTTCAGGCGAAGCCAACTTTTGCCCCGATCCACGCTGGCGAATACGCCGAACTCCGTGCCGCAATAGAGCAGATTTTCGTTCACCACATCCTCGCGCAAACAACGCGTGCTGCCCTTCGGCAAATTCGCCACTAACGATTTCCACGTGGCGCCGAAATCTTCGGTCGCATAAATATGCGGCGCGTCGTTGTTGGATCGATGGCCATCGAAAGCCACATAGGCGCGGCCTTCGGCAAAGCGCGAAGCCTCGATGCTGGCCACGTGAAAGGGTTTTGCCAGACCAACTTGTTTGACAAGATTCGTCCATGCCTGTCCACCATCGCGCGTGAGCCACAGCGCGCCGTCATCGGTGCCTACCCACAGCACACCGGATTTGCGGGGTGATTCTGCAAGAGCGGTGGCCGTACCGCGATCGGTGAGGCCGAGCTTGGGCGAAATGCGCTGAAGATTTTCACCACGATTGAGTGAACGAAAGGCGTAGTTTCCCGCGCTGTAAAAAATGCGCGAGTTATGCGGGCTCAGTGTGAACGGCGTTTTCCAGTTAAACTTCACGTCCTTACCCGGCGGGCGGAGTGTGTAGCGCTCGCCGGTTTTCATATTGACGCGCCAGATGCGGCCGCCCTGCATTTCGCAGTAGACGGTGAATGGATCTTCGGGATCGGCCCGGCATAAAAACCCATCGCCGCCACCGATGCGCAGCCAATCGCTATTGACCGTTCCGCGCGTTCCGCGTTTGCGATTAGGCGCACCCCAGGAGCCGTTGTCCTGTAAACCGCCGTACACCCAATAGGGTGCGCGGGTGTCCACGCCGATATCATAAAACTGGCCGATGTCCATCACGTTATGGAAATCCCACGTGACGCCGCGATCGTGCGTGATGTACAAGCCGCCGTCGCAGCCGAGGATGAGATGGCGACCGTCGCGAGGATTGATCCACAGCGCGTGGTGATCCGGATGCACGCCGCGCGCGCCGGCCTTGAAGGTTTTGCCTCGATCGGTGGAGGTGTGAAATTGGATGCCCATCACGTAAATGAAATTGTCGTCAGTGGGATCCACGAAAATTTGGCTGTAATAAAACGGACGCGGGTTGAGGCTGTTGATGCGCTTCCAAGTTTCGCCGCCATCTTCGCTGCGATAAATGCCGCCCGTTTCGTTCCCCACCGCGCCCTGCTCTTTCATCGCGTTGGCGCGCTGGCCGCCGAGGTAGCTGGCGAAAGGCCGGCTGCTGTCGCCGCCCCGTTTGCCAAAGGTGAGTTCGACTTCCAATTCCCCGTCATCGCGCTTGAGTTTCACTTTCACTTTATCCTTCGGCTTGTGGGCGCGAATGGCGACGATGAGGTCGTTATAGCTGTTCACTTTTTTCCCGTCCACCTGCAAAACAAGATCACCGGCTTGGATGCCCGCCTTAGCTGAGGGGCCATCTTGGGTCACGCCTTGAATGAGTGCTTCCCTCACGCGGTTGCCGCCGCTGATGCCCATGAACGCCGTGGCGGGGCCGTCGCCAATTTTATCCGTCTCGACGATGGCGTAAACCACGGCAGGATTTTTTTCATAAAACGCAATGCCCACGCGGCCGAGCGGTCGTGTCGGCAAGCCCTTTTGCAGCTTCGTCCAATTCGCGCCGGCGTCGGTGGTCTTGTAAATGCCGCTGCCGGGGCCCCAACGCTTGGCGGGATCGTTGGAGTCAAAGCCGTCCCGCTCGCGTTCGTACATCGCCACGATGAGCGTGTCGGGATTGGTCGGATGCATCTTTAATTCCACGCAGCCGGTTTTGTTATCGACGTGTAAAACCTTGTTCCACGTCTTGCCGCCGTTGGTGGTTTTGTAAACGCCGCGTTCCTCATTCGGCCCCCATAAACGACCGAGTGCACCCACGTAAACGATATCCGGATTGTTTGGATGAATGGCGATGCGCCCGATTTGAAAGGATTTTTTCAAACCCATATTGGCCCACGTTTTGCCGCCGTCGGTGGATTTATAAACGCCATCGCCCCAGCTCACCGAGTTGCGGGCGTTGTGTTCGCCGGTGCCCACCCAGATGACTTTCGGATTACTCCGCGACACCGCCACATCGCCGATGGACACGGTGGATTGTTTTTCAAAAACCGGCGTAAACGTTGTGCCATTATTAGTGGTCTTGAAGAGCCCGCCCGAAGCGGTCGCCAAATAAAATGTAAACGGATCATCCGGCAGCACCTCCAAATCCACAATCCGCCCGCCCATACTCGCCGGCCCAATCGACCGCCATTGCATTTGCGCCACCCACGCCTCCTCAAATCTCACCGGTTCCGAAGCAATCGGGGCATCGGTTTTATTTTCATCCTGAGCCATCGCGGCGCAGGCCAACAGCGGCAGCATCAGCCATGCTTTACTTTGCATACAGCGAGTGTAGCATTCGCCTCCGGGGGGGCAAAGTAAAAGGGCTTAACCTGTTCCCCGCCTCAACCCATCATGAGCGACCGACTGCAAAAATACATCGTGATTATTTTCGGCATCGCGACCGTAACAATGGTTCTCTGGACCCAACGAGAAGCGATTCACGATTTAACTGAGCCGGAGGTGCCGGAAAAACAACCCGCGAATTTGGATGAACGCGTGGAACAATTGCTCGCGCGCGGGGAGGTGCTCACTCAGCAGCATTGCGTCGCGTGCCACACGCTGCCCACGCCGGAAATGCTCGATCGCGGCGCGTGGGATTTGACGCTTGCCCGAATGTTACCATGGGTGGGCTTGGTGCCGCCCGGCACGGGCCTATCCAATACCAATGGATTTGACCGCGTGTTGGCCGCCGGATTGTACCCACCCAAACCGCTCATGCCTGATCAAGATTGGAAACTGATTCACAGCTATTTCCTCACCAAAGCTCCCCGCCATTTACCTCGGCCGAGTGGTGTGAAATTTGTCGGCTCACAAAAAACATTTGCCGCGATCACCCCCGACGCACCTTTTGATGCGAGCTGCATCGCAGTTCGGGTTCAACCAAATACCGGCGGTTTGTGGGCCACCCATTATCCCACAAAAACAGTGCACCGAATGACCCCCGAATTAAACTGGCAAACTCCAGCCATCAAACTGGGCGGTTCACCTGTGGAAATGCGATTCACATCCGACGGCATGGTGGGCGCATTGATCGGGAGCTTTATGCCTTCCTTCGAACAAAACGGCGCTTTAATCCGCTGGCGCGATGGCAAGGCGAACACATTGGCCGCATCGCTTTACCGGCCCACCGACGTGTTACCTGTAGATTTAAATGGGGATGGCCGAGAAGATTTGGTCGTCTGCGAATATGGCCACTACACGGGCAGCGTATTTTGGCTGGAAAACAAAGGCGATACATTTGAACGCCACACATTGCTCGACATGCCCGGCTGCCTCAACGCAGCCAGCGCTGATTTCAACGGAGATCAACGGCCCGATCTGGTCATCTTAACCGCCCAGGCACGCGAGGCGGTTTACCTCCTCCTCAATTTGGGCGACAACCATTTTGAACCAAGCATGTTACTGCCCCGCCAGCCGATGTGGGGACACTCGCATATTGAAACCTATGATTTCAATAATGACACCCACCCCGATCTTCTCATTACCAACGGAGACAACGGCGAACTGAACCCCGCACTGTCACGCCCTTACCACGGGGTGCGCGTGCATTTGAATGATGGTAAAAACAATTTCACAAAGGAACTTTTTTTCTCACAACCCGGCGCGTACAAAGCCCTTGCTGCCGACTTCGATTCAGATGGCGACTTGGACATCGCCTCGATCGCATTTTTTGCGGATTACAAACTCAACCCACACGCAGGATTTATTTATTTGCGACAAGACGCCGCCCTGAAATTTTCCGCCCACTCACTGCCCGAAGCAGACCGCGGTCGATGGATCACCCTCGACGCCGGGGATGTTGACCGCGATCAGGATATCGATCTGGTTCTTGGCGCGCACAACATGCCCCAACGACAAATTCCAGACGCACTTCGAAAACGCTGGGCGGAAAAACCAACCCCCATCTTGATCCTCAAAAACCTCACGAAATAACCCACACACCCAGCCATCTGTGACTGAATATACGTTGCAACAGATCGGTCTGATAGGTAAAATTAACCCAAATATGAAAGCAATTCTGACTTTTCCCACCGTTTTCATTGCGGTGTTTGCGATCAACGCTGCCAGCCCGGATAAGGGCACTAAACCGGTTAGTTACTTCGATCAAATTCGCCCCATCCTGCAGGCCAATTGTCAGGGCTGCCATCAACCGGCCAAAGCCAAGGGCGGTTATGTAATGACGGAATTTGCAGCACTCTTAAAAGGCGGCGATGACGAAGGTGCGGCCGTCGTACCGGGCAAACCGGATGAAAGCGCATTGTTGGCGCTAATCTTGCCCGACAAAGACGGCGAAGCGGAAATGCCCAAAGGAAAAGATCCGCTACACTCGGCCGAGACTGAGCTGATCAAACAATGGATCACCGAGGGCGCGAAGGACGACACGCCCGCCAGCGCGCAACGCAAAGTCGATACCGAGCATCCGCCAATATACACGCTGCCGCCGGTGATCACTTCACTGGATTATTCCCCCGACGGCACTCTGCTCGCCGTGGCCGGTTTTCACGAAGTACTGTTGCACAAAGCCGATGGCTCCGGATTGGTCGCGCGGCTCATCGGATTGAGCGAGCGGATTGAAAGCGTACGCTTTTCGCCGGACGGAAAATTCCTCGCCGTCACCGGCGGCAACCCCGCGCGCATGGGCGAAGTGCAAATTTGGGACGTCGCCAAACGCAAACTCGCGCTCTCGCATTCCAGCACCTTCGACACCATCTACGGCGCCAGTTGGTCGCCCGACGGCAATGCCATCGCCTTCGGCTGTGCGGACAACACCGTCCGCGCCATCAACACCAAGACCGGCGAACAGATTTTCTATCAAGGTGCCCACACCGATTGGGTGCTCGGCACGGTGTTCGATGTTAAAGGCGAACACCTCATTTCCGCCGGACGCGACATGACCTCCAAACTCACCGTCTTCAAATCCTCCCGCTTCGTCGACAACATCACCTCCATCACACCGAAAGCGCTCAAAGGTGGCATCGCTTCCATCACCCGCCATCCCACGCGCGAGCACATCCTTGTGGGCGGCGCGGATGGCGCGCCACAAATCTATCGTATCTTCCGCCAAACCAAACGCGTCATTGGCGACAACGCGAATCTCATACGCAAATTCCCCGACATGCCCGGCCGCATCTTCAGTGTGCGCTACTCCAAAGACGGCAACATTTTCGCCGCCGGTAGCGCCCTCGACGGGCACGGGCAGGTGACGTTGTACTCCGCAGAGGTGCCGGAAAAAATCCCGGCCGACATCACAGCCATCCAAGCCAAGCGCGTGAAAGACCGCAAACCGGCTGAGATCATCAAGCTCGATAAATTTCACAACGACGGCGTCAAACAAATCGCCAAGCTCGATATTCCCGCGAGCGGAATTTATGCGCTGGCATTTAGTCCCGACGGCAAAACCCTAGCCGCTGCCGGCAGCGACGGACACATTCGTTTTCTCAACGCCGCCGACGGCAAAGAGTTGAAAAAATTCGTGCCCGTCGCCCTGAGCAAACCCGGCGCCAACGCCGCCATGGCCACTAAGGGCGGATTGAACCCCACGAAGACCCTCACCGAATCACTGCCCAAAGGTGCGAAGATCGCCAGCTTGAACATCGAACCCGCGAACATTTCGCTGACCGGCGCAGGCGATTACGCGCAGGTGCTCGTCACTGCCCAGTTCACAAATGGGACGCGGGCCGATGTCACCCGCATTGCCAAGCTCACGCTCAACGGTGCCATCGCCACAGCGAACGCGCGCGGACAAGTGACGCCCGCCAAAAATGGCGCGGGGCAATTCATCGCGGAATTGGGCGGACAAACCGTCACAGCCAAAATCACGGTCAATGGCATTGGCTCTAAACGCAAAATTGATTACGTGCGCGACGTAATGCCGGTGCTCTCCAAACTCGGGTGTAATGCGGGGACGTGCCACGGCGCGAAGGACGGCAAGAATGGATTCAAACTTTCGCTACGCGGCTACGATCCATTGTACGATGTGCGGGCGTTCACCGATGAACTCGCCAGCCGTCGCGTCAATATCGCATCACCAGCAGATAGTTTAATGCTGCTCAAATCCACCGCCGCCGTACCGCACGAAGGCGGGCAAGTCACCAAACCGGGAGACAAGTATTACGCCATTTTACACGAGTGGATTACCACCGGCGCGAAGTTGAATCTCAAGTCAGCGCGGGTGGTATCGATTGAGTTGTCGCCGCAAAAGCCGGTCATCCAAAACATCGGCGGCCGGCAACAGATGCGCGTCATCGCCACATACAGCAACGGCGAAAAACGCGACGTTACCGCCGAGGCTTTCATTTCCAGCAGCAACCAAGACGTGACCGATGCGGACAAAGGCGGCCTCGTCACTGTACTGCGCCGCGGCGAGGCGGCGGTACTCGCACGCTTCGAGGGCGCGTATGCAGCAACCACGATCACCGCAATGGGCGATCGCTCAGGCTTTGTTTGGAAACAACCCGAGACGTGGGGCGACATCGACCAGCTCACCGCTACTAAATGGAAACAAATGAAAATTGCGCCCTCGGGTTTGTCCAGCGATGCGGAATTTTTGCGACGCGTCTACCTTGACCTCACCGGCTTGCCGCCCAGCGCAGAAGCCGTGGAAAAATTTCTCGCCGATAAACGCCCCACTCGCATCAAACGCGAGGGGCTCATCGATGAGTTAGTGGGCAACGAAAATTACGTTGATCATTGGGCAAACAAATGGGCGGACCTGCTGCAGGTCAACCGGAAGTTCCTCGGCGCGGAAGGGGCGAAGGCGTTTCGCGAGTGGATCCGTAATGAGGTAAAAACCAACACGCCTTACGACGAATTCGCGCGCAAAATCCTCACCGCGAGCGGGTCGAACAAAACCAATCCGGCGGCAAGCTATTACAAAATTTTACGCAAGCCCGATGCCATTATGGAAAATACCACGCACTTGTGGTTGGCCACGCGGTTTAATTGCAACAAATGCCACGACCACCCTTTCGAACGTTGGACGCAGGATCAATATTATGAAACTGCCGCGTTCTTCGCGCAGGTGGGCTTGAAAAATGACGCCAAGGCCAGCGGCAAAAAAACTGTCGGCGGCACTGCGGTGGAAGGAAAGAAACCATTATTCGAAGAAATTTTCGACAAGCCCAATGGCGACATGAAACACGAACGCACCGGCGCGGTCACTGCGCCGAAGTTTCCGTTCGTAGCCCAGTTTGATAAAAAAGAAAAAGCCACTCGCCGCGAGGAACTCGCCGCGTGGATCACCAGTCCCGACAACCGCTACTTTGCGCGCAGTTATGTGAATCGCCTTTGGGGTTACCTGCTCGGCGTGGGCATCATCGAGCCGCTGGACGACATTCGTGCGGGCAATCCCGCTTCCAACCCCGAATTACTCGACTGGCTCACGGCGGAATTCATCAAGAGCAAGTTTAACGTGCAACACGTCGTGAAACTCATTTGTAAAAGCCGCACTTATCAACTGTCCATTGCCACCAATCCGTGGAATGAAGATGATGGCATCAATTATTCGCACGCCCTGCCCCGTCGGCTTCCAGCAGAGGTGTTGTACGACGCAATTCATTTTGCCACCGGCACAAAAACTAAGATTCCCGGTGTGCCCGCCGGCACCCGTGCTGCTGCATTGCCCGATTCGGGCGTGAAGCTGCCCGATGGATTTCTTGGCACTCTCGGCAGACCCTCGCGTGAAAGCGCCTGCGAATGCGAGCGCATCAACGGTCTGCAGCTCGGCCCTGTGATGGCGCTCATCACCGGTCCCACGGTGGATGCCGCCCTCACCGCGCCCGACAACGACATCACCAAACTAGTGAAGGAGCAACCTGATGATACTCAACTGGTCAATGGACTCTACCTCCGCATCCTCAACCGACCCGCGAGCAAAGCGGAGATTACTAAAGCCGTGGAACTGCTCAATTCCATTGAGCCCGAACATCAGGCGTTGCTGAAGGAATTGGCCGCGTACGAAAAGCAGTTGGAACCGGTCACCCAAAAAAGAGAAGCCGCACGGCAAGCCAACATTGACGAAGCGAAGGCCAAGCTCGCCGCATATGAAAAGGAAATTGCCCCGCGTGAGAAGAAACTCAACGACGAACAAAACGCCCGCGTCGTCGCCGCCGAAAAAGTATTAAAAGAACATCAAACCAAACTGAACAAACAATACACCGCATGGCTTGCCAATCCCGCCAGCAAAACAATGTGGGAGCCGCTTGAGTTTAGTGAATTAAAATCCAAAATTGGCACCACGCTGGCCAATGAAAAAGACGGCGTTATTTTTGCCAGCGGCAAGAATGGCAAGGATACTTTCACGCTAACCACCGAAATCCACGCGAAAGGTCTCACCGGACTGCGACTGGAAGCATTGCCGGATAAACGCCTACCCAAGGGTGGCCCCGGACGCGCGCCGGATGATGGCAATTTTGTGCTCACTGAACTGGAACTTTTCTGGGCTCCCAAGGACAAGCCAAATGAACGGAAACCGCTCAAGCTCGAAAAAGCCAAAGCCAACTTTAGCCAAAACAGTTATGCTGTGACCACCGCCATCGACGGCAAACTCGCCGGTGCCTCCAACGGGTGGGCAATTGCACCGCAAATGAACAAGCCGCACACAGCGTCATTCGAAATCAAAGATACCCCCAATAACGAGGCTCCAATTCTGCTGACATTCGAAATGAAACAGGAATTCCAAGGCAACAACTGGCAACTTGGGAAATTCCGTTGGTCCATCACACGCAGCAAAAAACCTGTTGATTTCGGGCATCCGCAGAACATTGCCGACCTCCTTGCGCTAGCTGCCGATAAGCGTGATGCTAAACAAAACAAAACGCTCAAAGATTATTACAACAAACAGGACACCCAGCTGGCGAACCTCAGCAAAGCCTTAGCCGATGCCAAAAAGCCGCGGCCCATCGACCCCAAACTCAAGGGACACCAAGCCGTACTCAGTCGCGCTCAAGCGCCCTTGCTTATTGACCCCAAGCTGACCACCCTCGAACGTGCCGTCGGTCTCAGTACAACGCAGCTCTCCAACAAACGCCTTTACGGCGCCCAGGACATCGCCTGGGCACTCATCAACAGCCCCGCGTTTTTATTTAATCACTAACACTCGACAAAACCCAATAAACCGTTACTCTCAAAACAAGCGAAGGAACACACGATGATTAGAATACCCGGACAACGCGGAAAAGATTTGTGCGACTCTCACCTCGGCATGACGCGGCGCGATGTGCTGCGCGTGGGCGGCTCAGGCATGCTCGGGCTCTCGCTCGGCGGGATGCTTGAGATGCAAGCTCAGGCAAAGGACAAAAAAGGCGGTGGCCCCGGTTGGGGCAAGGCGAAAAGCGTCATTCTGATTTATCTGCAAGGCGGCCCGAGCCATCTCGATTTATGGGATCCCAAGCCCAATGCGCCCACCAATGTGAAGAGCGTATTCGCGCCGATCCAAACCAAAATCCCCGGCGTCAATTTCACCGAGTTGCTGCCCAACCTCGCCAAGGTGAACGACAAATTCACGATGATGCGTTCGGTGAGTTACACGCCCAACGGATTGTTCAATCACACGGCGGCCATTTACCAAATGATGACCGGTTACACGACCGACAAGGTGAGCCCCTCCGGCCAGCTGGAACCGCCCAGCCCCAAAGATTTCCCAAACTTCGGCTCCAACATCACGCGGCTTCAACCACAGGAAGAGCCCATGCTGCCTTTCGTAATGCTGCCGCGCCCGTTGCAGGAAAGCAACGTGATCGGCAAGGGCGGCTCCGCCGGATTCCTTGGCAAGGCGTACGACCCTTACACGCTGTATCCCGCCGGTGGCGATATGGATATGGCCAAGATGGACAAAATTAAAATCGATGACCTCAAGATGCGCCCCGAGGTATTCAGCCATCGCCTGCGCCGCCGCGCCCGCCTTCGCGATTCCATCAACGAAGCGATGCCCGACATCGACAAAGCGGTCGCTAAGTTTAACCTCAACGAATATTACGACCAAGCGCTCAACCTCATTGTCAGCGGCCGCGCCCGCAACGCGTTTGATCTCAAACAGGAGAAAGACAAAACCCGCGACCTCTACGGCCGCAACACCTTTGGCCAAAGTTGTCTGCTCGCCCGGCGCCTTGTGGAAGCCGGCACGCGCGTGGTGGAAGTCGTGTGGCCCAAAGTTGCCAACAGCGACAACCACTCGTGGGACGTTCATCAGGGCCTCGAGGCGCGCATGAAAAATCAATCGGCTCCCATGCTTGACCGCGGCCTCAGCGGGCTACTTACCGATATGGATGAGCGCGGCTTGCTCGACGACACGCTCGTGCTGTGCGTCGGGGAGTTTGGCCGCAGCCCTCAAAAGGGCCTCTCCACCAGCGGCAACAACAACTCTGCTACCGGCCGCGACCACTGGCCGTACTGCTACACCGGTGTCATCGCCGGCGCGGGCATCAAGCGCGGCAACGTGTTTGGCCAATCCGACAAAACCGGTAGTGCCCCCGACACTGACCCCATTCACCCCACTGAATTGCTGGCCACCATTTATCACGCCTTCGGCATTGAGCCTGGCACCATCGTGTACAACCACCTCAACCAACCCCGCGAACTCGTCAAAGCTGAGGCACAGTTAAAGCTATTCGGATAACCGGGACGAACAATATAATCCAGCTCCCCAAGACCCGGAATTCCGGGTCTTTTTTAATGATTATGGCGCGCGATACAATCGCTGACACAATGATATTTCGTGGCCATTTCCAGACACCCACCGGTCGAAAGCTGCCCCACATTTGCACGGTATAATTCCTGCCAGGGCGTCTGGTGTTTAAGATCACTAGCCGTAAACTCTTCACGGCGCTTGGCTATTTCCTCATCGTCCACCAGCAATTCAACCGTGCATTGATTCAGGTCCACACGAATTTCATCACCCGTTTGAAGCAGCGCCAGATTTCCGCCGGCGGCTGATTCCGGGGATACATTTAAAATACTCGGGCTTGCGGCAGTCCCGCTTTGCCGGCCATCGCCCAATGTGGGGAGCGTGCGAATGCCCTGCTTAATCAGAGCCGCCGGGGGTTGCATATTGACCACTTCCGCCGAGCCGGGATATCCCACCGGACCGCACCCCCGAACGACCAACATACAACGATCATCGATTCCCAAATCGGGATCGTCGATTCGCGCATGATAATCTTCCGGCCCTTCAAACACCACCGCACGAACGGTGAAACAATTTTCTTCGCCGGGCGCGGAAAGATATCGTTCCCGGAAGCCGTCACTAATGACGCAGGTCTTGATCAATGCCCCGTCAAACAGATTGCCCGACAGCACCAGAAAACCTGCCTGCTCCTGCATTGGCTTATCGTATGCAAAAATAACCTCGCGATCCGGCGGCGGCACTTCGGAATAATTTTCTCCAATCGTCTGCCCGCTTACCGTCATTGCCCCGGTATGGATGCGCCCTGCCTCAATCAATTCCCGGGCCACAGCCGGCATGCCGCCCGCCCGATAGAATGCTTCGCCGAGATAGGTTCCCGCCGGTTGGCAGTTGACTAATAGTGGCACATCATAGCCCACCGTTTGCCAGTCAGCAAGATCCAGCGGCACGCCAATATGCCGTGCAATGGCATTAAGATGAATGGGGCAATTGGTCGATCCCCCAATCGCTGTGTTCATCACAATTGCATTTTCAAATGCCTCTCTCGTTAAGATTTGTGACGGGCGCAAATCCTCCCCCACTATGGCCACGATGCGCACGCCGGTTGCGTATGCCATCTGCATTCGTTCGCGGTATGCCGCGGGGATTGCGGCGCAACCCGGCAATGACATGCCCAACGCCTCGGCCAGTGAATTCATCGAGAGCGCCGTGCCCATCGTATTACAATGCCCGACACTTGGGGAGGAGGCCGCCACTTGTTCCATAAACTCCTCATAGCTGATTTTCCCTTCGGCACATTCTTTGCGCCCCTCCCAAATCATGGTTCCGGATCCGGCCAATTCACCCTTATGCCAACCATCCAGCATCGGCCCGCCACTTAGCACGATGGCGGGAAGATCCGCCGTCGCCGCGGCCATTAACAGAGCGGGGGTGGTCTTGTCACAGGCAGTGGTCAGCACAACCCCGTCCAGTGGATACCCGTGCAAAATTTCCACTAAACCGAGATAGGCCAGGTTACGATCCAGAGCTGCCGTAGGGCGACGGCAACTTTCCTGGATCGGATGCACTGGAAAAATCAACGGCACACCACCCGCATCCCTAATCCCAGCCGCCGCGCGCTCGGCGGTTTGCAAGTGAACACGATTGCACGGCGTGAGATCGCTGCCGGTTTGGGCGATGCCAATGATTGGCCTCCCGGATTGTAATTCATCGAGTGTCATCCCGAAGTTTAGATAGCGTTCCGCATAAATCGCGGTCATGCCGGGGTTGCCCGGGTTATTAAACCAATTTTCGCTGCGTAATTTATTTTCAGGTTCAGCCATAATGAAGTGCGGAAAAGCTACCGGAGACGTTACCAAAAGTCACCTCGAATGAATCTTGCCTCAAACGCTTCCCTCCCGCAAAGTCGCCGCCGTGTTTTCACTTAAGAACAAAAATGCTATTGTCACCGGAGCCGGCAGCGGTATCGGACAAGCCATTGCCCGCGCACTCGCGAAACAAGGGGCCGTGGTGGATATTCTCGAAATAAACCTTGAGGGGGCAGCTGAAACCCTTGAAGCCATCCAAGCCGACGGCGGCACGGCCGCTGCACATGAATGCGATGTGACCGATCAGGCGGGAACAGCCGCTGTTTTCAAAAAGATTGCCGACAATCGTGGACAGCTTGATTGCCTGATAAACAATGCCGGGGTTGCGCACGTCGGAAACGTATTAACCACCTCTGAAGAAGATTTCGACCGCGTGCTCAACGTAAACGTGAAAGGCGTTTATAACTGCCTCAAAGCAGGAGTTGCCCACATGCAACACAGTGGCGGTGCCATCGTCAATATCGCCTCCACCGTAAGCGTGATGGCCATCGACGACCGCTTCGCATACTCCACCAGCAAAGGTGCCGTGCTGACAATGACCTATTCGGTCGCACGCGATTACCTCAAGCAGGGCATCCGTTGCAATGCCATCCTGCCCGCACGCATCCACACACCGTTTGTCGATGGGTTTATTCAGAAAAACTACCCGGATAACGCTGACGAAATGTTCAAAAAACTTTCTGAAGCTCAACCAATTGGCCGCATGGGGAAACCGGACGAAGTTGCTGCGATGGCCGTGTTCTTGTGCAGCGACGAAGCCTCTTTCATCACAGGCTGCCCCTACCCTGTAGACGGCGGCACATTATACATTCGATAAAATGAAACTTATACGAGTTGGTAATCCCGGAGAGGAAAAACCCGGCGTGCTCTCCGAAAACGGTACGCGCACTAATGTCAGCGCTTTTGGCGAGGACTATGACGAAACATTTTTCGGATCCGATGGGCCCGCACGATTGGCTGTTTGGATTCAACAGCAAAACAATCTTCCTTCTTTTGACGACCACGCGCGCCTCGGCCCACCCCTGACTCGCCCGAGCAAGCTCATTTGCATCGGCCTCAACTACAAGGCCCACGCGGAAGAAAGCGGAACACAACTGCCGCCCGAGCCAGTAATTTTCTTCAAAGCCACCAGCGCCATCGTCGGCCCGAATGACGACCTCGTCATCCCCCGCAACGGTGACAAAACTGACTGGGAAGTTGAAATGGCATTTGTCATCGGGAAAAAAGCAAACTACGTCGATGAAGCAAATGCCCTCGACCACGTGGCCGGCTATCTTTTGCACAATGATTACAGCGAACGCGCGTTCCAACTCGAGCGCCACGGCCAATGGGTGAAAGGGAAAAGCTGTGACACGTTTGCCCCCCTCGGCCCTTTCATTGCCACCGCCGACGAGGTGCCCGATCCCCAAAACCTCAATCTATGGTTGAAGGTAAACGGCGAACAACTTCAAGATAGCAACACCAGCGACATGGCCTACGGAGTACAACATTTAGTACACTACCTGAGCCAGTTCATGACATTACTGCCCGGCGATATCATCAGCACCGGCACCCCCAGTGGAGTTGGGCTCGGCTTTGATCCTCCACGATTTCTGCAGCCCGGAGACGTGGTCGAACTGGGCATCACCGGTTTGGGCGAATCCAAACAAACTGCAGTTTCAGCAACCTAACCCAAGCCAATGAGTCATTTGAAACTTCACATTCCAGGCCCAGTTGAAGTCAGCGAAACCACTTGGCGCGCGATGTCGATGCCGATGATCGGCCATCGTAGCCGGGATTTTCAAAACCTCTACGGAAAAATCCAACCCCAACTCCAACAATTGCTCGGCACGGAACGGCTTGTTTATCTCAGCACCTCCTCCGCGTGGGGCATTATGGAAGGCGCCATCCGAAACCTCGCCCAACGCAAACTGCTCTGCTGTATGTGCGGCGCGTTTTCTGACAAATGGCTGAACGTCGCAGAGCGCTGCGGCATTGCCGCCGAAGGATTGCAGGTGGATTGGGGCTCACCCATTTTGCCTGAGGCGGTGGAGACCAAGCTCGCCACAGGCGAATTTGACGCTCTCACCCTGGTACATAACGAAACCTCCACCGGCGTGATGAATCCGCTGGATGCCATCGCGAAGCTAAAGGGAAAATATCCCGATGTGATGTTCATCGTTGATAGCGTAAGCTCGATGACTGCCGTGCCGATTCACTTCGACGCACTTGGCATCGACGTCCTACTCGCAGGCACGCAAAAGGCGTGGGCATTGCCGCCGGGCCTTTCCGTGTTTACCTGCTCCGAAGCGGCGCTCAACCGCGCGGCCCAAGCGAAGACACGCGGTTATTATTTTGACTTCATTGAATTTCAGAAAAACGCTGAGAAAAATATGACGCCCAGCACGCCGAGCATCCCACACATCAACGGGCTCTCGCATAAGCTGGACGAATTCTTCGCCGAAGGTTTGGACACCCGCTATGCGCGGCATCGGGCCACCAACCAAATGACCCGCGACTGGGCCACAAAGCACAGCTTCACGCTGCTGCCCGAAGCCGGTTACGAATCCATCTCGCTCACTTGTCTAAACAACGGCGCACGCGAGGGAGGCACGGTTGTGGATGTGCCGAAGTTGCAAAGCGCGATGAAAGAAAAAGGCATCCTCATCGATGGCGGCTACGGCAAGCTCAAAGGCAAAGCGTTTCGGCTCTCGAATATGGGAGATGAGACGGTGGAAACGATGGCCGATCTGTTCGCCAAATTGGATATGGCGATGGAAGAGGTGAGTTGAATATTTCCAAGGCCCAAGGATTGCCCGAACAGTATTGACCCGATTAGAGTTCGGATTTCATTATTAATTCGGACTTGGGTTTCGCGGTTTGTTCATTTCTATGGGCTCACCGCTAATTTCTCATCACTAAACTCCCCGCCCATTAGCACGCCCTGTTCCTTGTACGGTTTGAGCATAAAATGGGTCACGGTCGAAATGACGCCCTGAAGGGTGGCCAGTTTTTCGGAGACGAATGATGAAACAGATTTCAGGTCTGTCCCTTCGACGACCACCATTAAATCAAAGCCACCACTCATCAAATAACAGCTCTGCACCTCATCAAAACGAGCAATTCGGGAAGCAAGCCGGTCAAAACCGCCTTCACGCTCGGGGGTGATTTTGACTTCAATCACCGCACGAACAATATCCACTTCCAGCTTTTCCTCATTGATGACCGTACGGTAACCGAGGATGACACCGGTCGTTTCAAGTTCCTTAATTTTAGATTCCACCTCCACCTCAACGAGATTCAGGCGACCCGCTATTTGCGCGGGCGTAAGCGACGCATCTTCGCGCAATAATTTCAACAACTCATCCATGCCGAAGGCTAACGACTGGACGCGTGCGCGGCTATGATTTTTTATTCAGAGGGATGAAAGGTAACCGCCGAGCCCTCGAGGAATCCATTGGGAATTTTACCGGCTAAAATCAAAGCGCAACCGTGGCCGACCACCCGGCTTGGCCAAAGTGTTCGTGATATTTAGCGCGAAGGGCTTCTGCGGCCGAGCGAGTTTCAGTAATGGCAAACGTGGCGGAACCGCTGCCGGACATTAGGGAAACAAGCGCGCCGTTTGCCGCGAGAAAATATTTCAGGATGGGAAGCACCAAATGCTTTTGAAACACCGGGGCTTCAAGAGTATTGGCGAAGCCATCCAGTTTCCCCGCTTGCAACGAATCCACCATTGCGTTGGCCCGACCCGGCGTGCCGTAGGCTTCGGGTGTTGTGGCGAGGGCTTGATAGGCCCACGGGGTGCTGACGCCGAAGCCGGGGTGGATGAGCAACAATCCCCTCCCCTGCAATGCGGGAAAGGGTCCAAGGGGTTTAATTTGTTCACCACGCCCGGTGGCGAGTGCAGGTTTGTCTTGTAGAAAAAACGGGATATCAGACCCAAGGCTGGCGGCTACCTCCTGCAGTTCATCTACATTCAATGGCTTGTCAAAAAGTTCATTTAATCCGCGCAACGTAAAAGCAGCATTGCTGCTGCCCGCACCCATGCCGGCGGCGAGGGGAAGATTTTTTTGAAGGTGGATGCGAATGCCCCCAAATTTGATTTTTTTTAAGAAAAGGGACGCCGCACGAAAGACAAGATTGTTTTCGTCAACGGCCAAACGCGGATTATTGCAAGTCAGTTCGATTCCTTTGCCAGCGCGTTCGATGCGGAGTTCATCAAACAAAGGCACGGGCTGGAGAATGGTTTCCAATTCGTGAAAACCATCCTCGCGTCGGCGCAGAATGTTGAGCTGCAGGTTAACTTTGCAATGCGATTTGAGAACGAGGCTCATGGGCAAGGCCTAGTCTTCGTCGTCAAAAGCTGCTTCTTCACGCGCCTGATTTCGGGCCATAAACCATGCAATGATCGTACTCAATTCATAGAGCAACTGCATCGGCACGGCCACCAGTGCGAGGGTGACAGGGTCGCCGGTGGGAGTAATGACGGCGGCAAGGATGATGTTGGCCACCACGGCATACATGCGCAATCGCGAAAGTTTTTCATAATCTAATATGCCAACCTTCACAAGAAAGAGCAGGATCATGGGCATTTCAAACGCGAGCCCCATTCCCACCATAAATTTGCACACGAAGCCGATGTATTCCTCGGCCATCCATTCGTCCGCGCCAAAACCGAGCATGCCGGCAAAGCCCACCGACGCCCACAAGGCAACCTGCATAATGACAAAATAACAGAAAGCGGCGCCCAACATAAACAGCACCGAGCCCATACCGGCCAATCGAAAGACCCACTTCTTTTCTTTAATATGCAATGCGGGCAGCACAAATTGAGCGACAAAAATCAAAATGAACGGAATTGCAATCGTGATGCCGCCGTAGAGGCCGATCTTCAGCGCGATGAAAAACGATTTGAGCGGACCGAAGGCCTTAAGCTCCACGTGCCACGGCTCTCGGTCGGAACTATTATTGTCTACCTCAAGCTGGATCGCGAACCGATTGCCGTTGGTGCCCAGTTGATCCGTAGGCACTAGACGAAGGGCACTGATTTCAGCGGTGTTGGTGAAGGAACCTCGAAGGTTACCAACCGACGCCATATTTTTTAAATCGGATTCGCGGATATGCGAAACCACGCCACTGCCAAATTTTACCGGCACGGCGCGTTTATCGGGGTTGGTGTTGACCTGCTCGATTTGTTGAGCCCGTTCGAGGGGCCACGTAAGAAATTTCACGATGTACGGCGAGCCGATGAGGGCAATCATCATGCCGGCCACTACGGCCACGACGCACTTCATAACCATAAAACGGAAATCCTCGAGGTGATCGAGGAAGGGTTTTATCGGGCCGCCAAAGCCTTCATTCGCATCGTCGCCGCCATCATCATTTCCACCGTTGTCATCGCCACCAAAATTATTGCCATCGGCGTATTCGTATTCGCCATGGTCGTGTTCGTGATAGTCATCGTGATATTCCTGATGATATTCATCTTCGTAATCGTGTGAATACTCATCGTGATAAGGATCATCATGGCCGGAATCCAACTCGCCGGCATGGTGGGGATCTTCGTGGTGCGTTTCGTCATGCGCTTGGTCATCGTGGACAGGTTCATCCTCATCCTCGTCCTCGTCGGCCGCTGTCTCAGTTTGAGGTTCAGAGAAATCAGCCTTCGGAAAATCAGATTGGGGAAATTCTACTGCGGAACCGTCTTCGGTGGGCTCATCGCCCAAAGGCAATTCGCTCTGCTCGTCGCCTTGTTCGGGCGGGGTTGCAGGTAAATCGTCTTGAGGGGGATTGCTTTCGGCGGGCGTTCCATCGCCGCCGAAATCAGAAGCCCCATGCTTGTCCTCGGGCTCCTTGGCCATAATGGAAGGGAAACTTAGCCTTAGTTAGATTCGGACGTAGCCTTCCCGGGCTTGTCCTCCTCCACCTCGGCTTGGGCGGTTTTTTCCTGATGATCCTCGATGGGGCGTTGACGGCGTCGGGAGCGATCGTGGTCATCCTCATGATCACTGCGATTCAGCTCATCGCCAATATCGCTGGAGGCTTTCTTGAATTCACGGATGCCTTTACCCAAGCCGCGCGCGAGTTCCGGGAGTTTTTTTGCTCCAAATAATAGCAGCACGGCGAGGCCGATAATCAACCATTCCGAACCCTGAATAAATGCCAACATAGTTTCGCTCATAAATTGTACGTAGTGTTTGGACAACGTAACGCAATTCTCTATTCACACAAGAAAAAACCCCCGATTTCTCGGGGGCTGAGAGGGTTTAGCCTTGTTTTACTGGGCCGGCATGAGCAAAACAAATTCGCCTCGGCGGTTTTCTGCAAAGGATTGTTCGTCTGCGCCGAGTACCATTGGCACCTTTTCGCCCTGGCTCAAGGTACGTAAACGATCGGCACCCACGTTCAGGCGCGACAATTCATCCACCACAGAAAGCGCGCGGCGTTCGCCCAGCGAGAGGTTGTAATCCTCTGTGCCCCGTTCATCGCAATGGCCTTCCACCAGCAGCTTGTGCGTGGGATGTTGGATGAGATGCAGCGCCACGAGTTTGATTTTCTCAAAGTCATCCGGATGCACCGCCGCGCTGTCATACTCGAAGTGCACGGTCAATGCCGCAAACGCTTCGCGGTCTTCCATTTCCTGCCCAGTGAATCCTTGGCCCTGATCATTGAGCAAGCCCGCGTTGTTTGGGTTAATTGGTTGTATGATTGCGTTGGGGTTCACAAACGGTTGGCCCCCGCTTGGAATTGTTGTGCCGCCGGGAATTCCGCCGCCGCCAGTGGGTGTAGGCACCGGGAGCGGATTGGGATTGCTGGCCACAATGGTTTTCTGGCCGGGTATGGTGGTCAATCCCACCGGCTTTTGTGATTTGCAACTCACGGCCAGCAGCATAGCCGCCGCGCCCAGAGCTGTTGCATTGATCCACGCGATTCGTTTCATAATTTCTTCCTTTTGGTTTTCCTCCTTGGGGTTGGTGTTTACCACCTTTGCAGATGATAAATTTTACGCGGCAAAGCGGCTGCGCCCCCAACCCCGGGGACGTACCGCTCTGCAAACCCCATGGGGCTGCCGCTGTGCTATGGCGTTGCTGTGCCGCCGGGAATCAAGTTAACCCGTTGCGGATCCGCGCCGCCCGATGGTAATCCCTGTGATTCCATCGGCACGTACAACACAAATTCACCCCGCCGATTTGCCGCGAACGATTCCTTATCGCCACCCTTCACCATCGGCATTTTTTCGCCCATACTTTTGGTGGCGAGTCGATTGTCCGTCACGCCCAATTCCACAAGTGCCTGCGCGATGGCTTGCGCCCGGCGTTCGCCCAACGAGAGGTTGTAATCTTCTGTCCCGCGTTCGTCGCAGTGACCTTCCACTTCCAACAAATGGTTTGGGTTTTGAACCAAGTACTCTGCCACTTTGGTGATGTGCGGCAAATCTACCGGCCGCAGCTCCGCGCTGTCATAAGCGAAATGAATTTTCTGAAATGCGTCGCGCACAATCTCGTGCTCGCCGGGCAATCCCAATGGCCCAAATCCTGTGCCCGGATTGGGAGTCACGTTGGGCCCTCCGTTTCCACCGCCGGTACCGCCCGGCCCTAAGCCAGTGTTCCCGTTTCCTCCAGGATTGCCGTTTCCGTTTCCATTGCCATTGCCACCGTTTCCATTGTTGGCCAATGTTTTGCCGGGGATGTGAGTGACGTCCGTCGTTGCAGATTTACAACCGATGGCGGCTACTGCACAAACCAAGGCCAATGTTTTTAGATATGTTGCTCCTTGCATAATTTCTCCTTTAACCACACTGGTTACACGGTTGAGTTCCTCCTTGTTGGAACTGATTAAAAACTTTACTGCCACGCAGGCTGACCCACGCCACCCGTAAAGGCTGGGAGTATCTTCACCTGTTCTGTCGGCACGTCAAGAATTGCCATGCGTTTCTTATTCACGCCACCGGCACGCCTTGTGAATATAATGTTCCGGCTATTGGCGGCCCACGCGGGGTCTTCGCCTTCGGAATAAATTTTTGCGTTACCGCCAGTGGCGGGCACGACACCAATTTGAAAGCCGCCGCGCTGCTGGGTAAAGGAAATCCATTTACCATCGGGCGACCAACTGGGCTGCGTGGGGCGGAACGCGCCTTTGGTGGGAATCTCAATCATCGGCCCGCCGCTCGTCGCGACTTTAACCAGCACGTACCGGCCTTTGACCAAAGTGGCAAAAGCAATCCATCGGCCGTCGGGCGACCAAGTGGGGCTGGAAACTTCCTCCCGGGTACGCGTGGCGCGGAATAGTTTTTTGCCGGGGATATCATTTAAAAAATCCCAATCTTTCGGAGCCAAATATAAATCCGTTGCCCCGCCTTTGCTGAGCACCACTGCCACCGGCCCATGCGCAGCCATCGCGCCGCCGGTGTTCAAGCCCTTGAACCGCGAGAAAACTTTGCGCTTGCCGGTCTTCAAGCTGTGCCGCACCACCGTTGTGTTTTGTAGGCCACCAATTGTCATCCAGGATGTATAAAACAGCCCACTGTGATCCGGCATCCACATCGGGTTTTCGACAATTGTTTTGTCATTAGTAAGCGCCACGGGATTGTGCCCGTCATAATCCGATTGATAAACCTCCCATTGACTCTTGCCAGTTTTCATCGTGAACAAAATTTGTGTGTGTGCGATTCCGTTTTGGCCGGTGATGGCTTTGATGGTGGCGTTACTCAGCGCGTGGGCGAGCACGCGGGGTGCGGCACCGTTGATATTGAGGTTGAAGCCAAAGTTACCAGCGTTGTCGCTCAGAATACCGGTGAGATTATTCGCGCCGTTTTTCCCTTCGAGCACATAGCTCGCATCGGCTTCGGCGACCATTTTACAGCCCATTACTTCGAGGTCAAAGGCCAGCACTTTAGCTACTTCGCCTTGGTACCCCTTGATCGCGACGGGGATCAACTTGCCCACGTTGCCCTGCACTTGTAATCCGGCGGCCCAAGTAAAATTGGCCAACACAAAAAAAACGAACATTGATAAAAAAACGGGGATTGATTTTTTGCGATTCATTTTTTAATTCCTGTAAATCTCATTAACCTCCAATGATCGGCGTGAAATCCAAGATGAACGTTCGCTTGGCGTCACGTGAACCCGACGGGAAAGATTTGCCCACGGATTTCACTTTGTCCAGCGCACGTTGTACCGACTTATCCAGAGCAGCATCACCCGTGCGACGGACGATACGGGCACTGATCACGCGGCCATTTCGGTCGATCGTCACAGAAACCTCTGCAATACGGATGCGCGCGAGGTTTTTGGGGATCAACGGCTGCCACGCACGGCGGTACACGGCAACGACGTGCTGTGCATAAGTCGCGAACGCGGCGCGGTTGCTGCCGCTGACTTGCACTTTTATTTTTGCAGAAAGATTGCTGAGACCCTTCAGCGCGTTGTTGACGTCTTTGGAATTGATAACCGGGTTTACCGGTCGGGGTTTAGGCCGTGTGTGGTTGGTGTGTTTCTGAGTGTTGTGAATGTTTACCTTGATGTCCTTTGGCTTCTTTGCCGAGTTCGGGGGCTTGGGTTTATTAGGATTAGGATTTTTGGGGCGCGGCTTGGGCTTTACCTTGGGCGTCTTGGGCTGTGGCTTAGGTGGATTGGGGCGCGGCTTGGGCGGTTGGATCACTGGTTTCACCGGCGGACGGGGTGGTGTCACTTCAGGATGCCGCGTGGCGCTCGGTTGATTTAAATTGGGTTTGGACTGCGGTGGCGTGGGTGGGTTGAGCAAATCTTCCAGCACGTTGGGGGCAATCATGCTGAGCACAGGCGGTACTTTCTCCGGTTGGGTCACAAAAAATGCCGCGCCTAAAATCAGCGCCGCCACCAGCAGCACATGCAGGCCAACGGAGATGAAAAAACATTTTTTAAGTAATCGCGTCATCGGTTGTCCTCCTTGGTTCGCAGTGAGAATTGGGTGAGCCCGTTTTTCACGCAGGCATCAATCACCGCATACGTGTGCTTGTTCATGCCCTGTTGATCAGCCCGGATGTAAACGACGGTCTTGGGGTTTTCCGTGTGCGCCAGAATTAAGGCCGCTTCGAGTTGGGCGAGATCCATCGGTTTGCGATCGAACAGGAAACGGCCATCGCGGCTGATTTCCACAGTGCGCACGTCATTGCGGTCGATGGCCACATCGGTCGCCCCCCCTTCGGGAAGTTCAAGCTTCATCCCCTGCTCAAGCAGCGGGGTGGCGATGACGAAAATAATCAGCAACACAAACGCGAGGTCCAACATCGGCGTCACGTTTAAGTCGGCGAGGGTTACCAACGGATTGCGTTTGGAAAACCGCCTCATGTTTGCCCCCCCGTTTCCGGTGGAAGCAAATCCGGCTGCGCGTCATCAAGATCATCAAACTCCACTTTGGTTTCATCCGCTGATGCCGGGTTCATCGGTTTAGGTTGCGGCTGCGATTTAGGTTCCACTTTGATTTCCGGCTCGGCGCCCATGGTTTTGAGTGGCGTGCGGGTATCCACGGGTACTTCCTTTAAATATTCGGCCTCGATTTTGGCGGAGAGTTCCTGAGCAAAATTATCCATCTCCACCGTGGCGACGCGCAAATTATGCACCAGCCAGTTGTAGCCGAACATTGACGGAATGGCCACGAGCAGCCCGGCTACCGTGGTGGCCAACGCTGCCGCCACGCCGGGCGCGACGGTGGTGAGTGAGGCGTTGCCCTCCTGTGCAGCGCGGCTGAACACTTCCATCACGCCCCACACCGTGCCAAGCAATCCCATGAAGGGTGCGCCGCTCACGGCGATGGCGAGCAAAATCAAGCCAGACTCCAGCGCCACGGATTCCCGTGCCACAGCGCTTTCGATTAAGCCCTTAATGTGTTCCATGGATTTTAACGACACGTACCGGTGCCGGTTGCCCTCCTTGTCGCGCAACCTTTCCTCCAGAGCCATACAGCCCTCCTGATAGACGTTGAAAAGCGGGCAACCCTCCGCTGAAATGCGGCGCTCGAACATGGCAAGCACGCGTTTTTGGCCGCGAAATTCGCTGTCGAAATAGCGGTTATATTTTCGGGCACGACGCAGCTGCCACGCCTTGGTGGCCATCACCGCCCAGGCACAGGTTGAGAAAAGGACAAGGACGACGATGATCGCCAATCCCGGTCCTTCCAACTGTTCCCAAACATATCGGAACGTAGGCTGGGTCTCAGCCGGGGCCGAGCCAGCCGCTGCCAGCAAATGTAATGTGTTCATGCCTTACCTCCTTGAAAAGGCAACTTCCTTGGTCTCGTGTTTGTACCAAAAACCGAAGTTTTTGTCAACTTTTTAGCGGTATTCCTCCAAACACGACCAAAATGGACGATGTGCGCTGGGAGTCAAACAGAGGATATCAACAGGGTGTGAGAAAGATTCGCCGCGCAACGGGAGGGCGAATCTCCTGTTGAGCCGTTGCGTGCGGAACGCGCGCACAATGTTTAGGGCGGCTTCGCCCTCCTTCCAAAATCAGTCGCGCAAAAAAATTGAACAACTCAGCGGCGGCAACGTGAACTCCGCCGACCACGGCTGGCTGTGCCACGGCGTTTCCTGCGAGTGAACGCCGCCGCCGTTGCCTAGATTTGCGCCGCCGTAGTGTTCCGAATTGCTGTTCAGCACTTCGCGCCACCACCCCGCCCGCGGGAGGCCGATGCGATAGCCCGTGTGTGAATCGTTGCCGAGATTCAGTAACACCAATACTTGGCGGGAAGCATCGGGCGTTTGGCGCACAAAGCTCGCCACGCTGGCGGGGTGATCGGCACAGTCAATCCAGTAGAAGCCTCCCTCGGAATAATCGCCCGCCCACAGCGCCGGTTCGTCGCGGTAAAAATGGTTGAGATCCGCCACCCATTGTTGCAAGCCGGCATTGAGTTTGTTTTTTTCCAGAATTTCCCAAGACACTTCGGCGTCCTCATTCCACTCGGTGGGCTGGCCGATTTCGCCGCCCATAAAGAGCAATTGTTTGCCGGGAAAAAGCCATTGATAGCCGAAGATCAAACGCATATTAGCGAAAGGCTCCGAGCCCGTGCCGGGCATGCGGCCGATGAGCGAACGTTTTTCGTGCACCACTTCGTCGTGCGAAAGCGGCAATAGATATTTTTCCTGATCGCGATACAGCGAAGCGAAGGTAAATTTATCCTGTTGCGCCGCGCGTTGCGTGGATTTTTTTGAGAAGAATTTGAGTGTGTCGTGCATCCAACCCATGTCCCACTTAAAGGTGAACCCAAGCCCTCCGGCGTTGGCCGAGCGTGTGACCCCCGGCCATGCGGTGGATTCTTCCGCCATCGTCACCACGCCGGGAAACTCACTGTGCACCACGTGATTGGTGTGGCGCAGTAACTCCTCGGCCTCAAGGTTTTGGTTGCCGCCGTGGATGTTCGGCGTCCACTCGCCCTCTTCGCGCGAGTAATCAAGATACAACATCGACGCCACCGCGTCCACACGCAGCCCATCGACGTGAAAGACATCGCACCAAAAACGCGCGTTGGCAGCGATGAAGTTTTTGACCTCAGGTCGGCCAAAGTCAAACACCGCCGTTCCCCAGTCCGGATGCTCGCCGCGTTCGGGATCGGGATGTTCGAATAGGGTCGTGCCATCAAACTGCGCCAATGCCCAATCGTCCTTCGGGAAATGTGCGGGCACCCAGTCGATAAACACGCCAAAGCCCGCTTCGTGCAGGGTGTTGATTAGAAATTGAAAATCCTCCGGCGTGCCATAGCGGCTGCTCGGGGCATAAAACCCGGTGACTTGATAGCCCCACGAAGGATAGAACGCGTGCTCCGCCACGGGCAAAAATTCAACGTGCGTGAATCCCATTCGGCTGAGATAATCCACCAAGAGCGGCGCTAATTCGCGGTAGCTGTACGATTCGCCTTCGATCTTTTTCCGCCATGAACCAAGGTGCATTTCGTAAACACTCATTGGACACGCAAGCGGATCAGCCCTTTCACGTTTCGCGATCCAATCCGAATCAGTCCACGTAAACCGAGTGTTGTCCCAAACAATTGAAGCCGTCTTGGGCGCAATTTCAAAAAACAAACCAAAAGGATCCGTTTTTTCCTGCAACTCGCCATCGACGGTTAAGATTTGAAATTTGTAATGACTCCCCACCCCGCAACCTGGTGCGAACAATTCCCACACGCCCGATTGCCCCAGCATCCGCATCGGGTGATGCCGGGCGTCCCAGCCGTTGAAATCGCCCACGACGCTCACGCGCCGCGCGTTGGGCGCCCACACCGCGAAGCTCGTGCCGTCCACGCCATCGATGCAACGCGGATGCGCCCCGAGCTTTTCATAAATGCGCCGCTCATCGCCTTGATTAAACAAATACAAATCGTCATCGCTAATGGTTGGTAAAAACGAAAACGCATCGCGCGTGCGCCATTGCTCGCCACTGCCCCACGTGATGGCGAGATCGTACGCGTAAATCTCATCCTCCTCCTCCAACATTCCCTCAAATAAATCCGACTCGCCCACGCGTCGCAGCGCGATGACCGGCTTGGAAGGCTCGTGCACCGGCACCGCCACCACCCCTTTGGCCAGCGGCAACAGCGCGCGCACCACCACGCCGCCGCCCTCCAGCTGATGCATTCCCAGCAATTCGTGCGGCGCGACGTGCCGCCCGTGGGTGATGGCTTCAAATTCAGCTTCGGAAATGATCATCCCGATAGAATGGATTGAAGTTGTTCGTGCAATAGGCTGACCTCGCCTTCGTTCCACATAACCTGACTGGAGCGTTCGGTTTTTTGGGCCACCTCCATTTGCGCCGCGATGCGCGCGTTGATTTGCGCATCATCCCAACCCCGCGCACGCAATCGCTCGTGTTGAGTCTTTCCGGTGCAAGCCACACAAACCACTGAGTCAAATTCAGATTCCGCCCCCACTTCAAACAACAACGGAATCACCACCACACCCAACGGCACATTTTCCGCGCGCCACGTTTCCATTCGCGCCAACCAACGCTCCCGCACGCGGGGATGAATGATGGCTTCGAGTTTTTTGCGTTCGGTGTCATTGCCAAATATATGTGCGGCCATTTTTGCGCGATCCATTTGGCCTTGAGCGTTTATAAAATCCGCACCGAAGGTGTCGGCAATCTCCGCCAACGCCGATTCGCCGACCGCCACCACTTCGCGCGCGAGATCATCGGAATCCACCACCGGCACGCCCTGTTTTTTAAGCAACTTGGCGGCGGTGGATTTACCCATGCCCATCCCGCCGGTGAGGCCGATGATGCGCGTGCTCATGAAACCTGTGGAGCGAGGTTAAGGTTTTGCACAATTTCAACCGTCGCGTGCGATTTATTGAGCGTATAAAAATGCAGCCCCTCCACGCCGTTGGCGATGAGATCGGCGCACTGGCGCGTAGCGTAATTGACGCCAAACTCCGCCACGGCCGCATCGTCATTGCCCAACTTCGCAAGCGTGTCGGTGATTTCCGGCGTAAGCTTTGAGCCGCACATTTCGGTAAATCGCCGGATTTGGCCGCCACTCAAAATGGGAATGATGCCCGCCAAAATCGGCTGTGTGACCCCGCGCGCGCGCAGAAAATCCCGGAACGCATAAAAATCCGCGTTATCAAAAAAGAGTTGAGTGATAATGAAATCCGCGCCGCAATCCACCTTTGCCTGCAGCCGTTGCCAATCCACTTCGCGCCCTTCCGTGCACGCGATGTGTCCCTCGGGAAATCCCGCCACGCCGATGCTAAATTGGTCACGCGCGGCCACGTCGCTCACTAATTCGTGCGAATATTCAAAGCCACCTTCCGGTTTCACAAAATTTTCCTGCCCCGGCGGCGGGTCACCGCGCAGCGCAAGAATGTTGCGAACCCCGCGCCTATGCGCCTCATCAAGAAACCCGCCTATGTCATCACGCGTGGACCCCACACAAGTAAGATGCGCCATCGTGGGCACTGCCTGTTCGCGCTGTAGCGTCTCCACGATATCGAGTGTCTTATCGCGCGTACTCCCGCCCGCACCATAAGTCACCGAAAAAAACGCCGGCTCAATCGCCTTCAATCGCGGCGCAATCTTCCCAAGCAATGTCGCTTCGCCCGCAGGAGTTTTTGCGGGAAAAAACTCGCAAGAGACAACAGGCCGACCCATCTCCGCAGACTCACGGAGAACATCACGAATAAAACGCATCCCCGGAATCATGAAGAAAACCTGGCGGCGCGGCAAGCTTACCCGCCAATGGCACTCATGGTCCGGTCGGGCTGTTCGAAATCGGTTTCGCCAATGTGGTGGCGGGGTTCTTTTTTCAGAACGACGGCTTGAAGCCATTCGGCGATTTCAGAGTCGGTGGCGTTGCCGCGGAGGAGGGGTTTGAGATCGTGCTCGTGGAGGCTAAAAAGGCAGGTGCGAATTTTACCGTCGGCGGTAAGGCGCAAGCGGTTGCATTGGCCGCAGAAGGGTTCGCTAACCGGCGAAATGAGGCCGATCTCGCCTTCACCATCCTTGAACCGCCAGCGGGTGGCGGTGGCGGCGGCGTGTTCCATGCCAACAGGTTCGAGGCCGAATGCAGCTTGAATGCGTTCGAGGATTTCGCGGCCGGTGACGACGTGTTCGCGTTGCCAGGCGCGACCGGAATCGAGCGGCATAAATTCAATGAAGCGCATCACCAATGCCTCGTCGCGGGCGAATTGGGCGAGGGCTTCAATTTCGTGATCGTTAAGGTCGCGAATGATGACGGCGTTAATTTTGACGGGGGCAAAGCCTAATTCCCGCGCGCGGGAAATGGCGGCGAGCAGTTCGGCGAGGCCATCGCGGCCGGTAAGTTTTTTGAAATTTTCGCGGTCCAACGAATCGAGGCTGAAGGTCACGCGGCTGAGACCGGCGGCGCGCAAATCGTCAGCGTGTTTATCAAAATGAAATCCATTGGTGGTGAGGGCGAGATCATCGACGCCTTCCAGCGCGGAGAGTTGGCGCACGAGTTCGGGCACGGCGCGGCGCAGGAGGGGTTCGCCGCCGGTTAAACGGATTTTCGTGACGCCCAAGCCGGTGGCGATGCGAGCGAGGCGGGTGATTTCTTCGTAAGTGAGAAAGTGCGAGCGGGGTTTCCACGCGTGGCGAATAGGCTGCGGCGCTTCGGACGATTTGGATTTACGAAGATAAAAATCCGCTGCCTCTTCGGTCTCAGGGAGACAATAGAGACAGCGGAAATTGCAGCGGTCGGTGATGCTAATGCGCAGGTCGCGAATGTGGCGGCCTAGGCTATCGACCAAATCAATCGATTCGCTCACTTGTTCTCGTCACTCGGCGCTGGCACAACTGGCGCTGCCGGTGCGGCCCCGGGGGTAGCAGGAGTTTCCGGTACTTCCGGTACTTCTGGTGTTTCCTCTGGGGTAACCGTGGTGGGTTCGGGTTGTTTCACTGGTTCCGGTTTCACGAGTTTACCATTAATGTAGAGGTCGCCATCGGTCAGCTCGTAATGAATTTTTTTGGTGTCTGCGGGCTCGGCCTTTTTGGCTGCGGCCAATTGGGCCGCTTTGCGGGGATCATAGGTGCTGCGCGCGGCGTGCTTGCCGCCGTTGGGGCCCATGCCCAGCTCACGCCAACGACGACGGCGAGTTTCGGCGATGCGCTCCTTCATTGTTTTCAATTGCTTGACCAAAAAATCAACGTCGTTCATGCGCTCAACCAGTTTGGCTTTTTCGCCCTCTAAGCGATTCAGCTCACGCAACAGAAAAACCCGATCGCCCTCGGCAGATTCCAGCTTGGTGGTGGTTTCGGTGATCTGATTGTTTAATCCGGTGATCTGCGATTGTAGCGCGCCTTTTTGCACGTTAAAATCATCCATCTTGGCGGTCAACTCGGTGACCTTCGCCGTGGCAGTTTCCGCAGCTGTTTTCACCTCTTCCAATGCGGTGGCGGTGGTCGCCAGTTCGGCAGTTTTAGTAACCAATTCGGCAGCTTTGGAGTCCAATTGGGTTTTCGTGGTCAGCAGCATTTCCTCCACCAAACCGATCTCGGTGCTGTGCTTGAGCTGCAGGCCATCACGTTCCTGTTTAAGGGCGGTGTTCTCCGTTTCTAAAGTGGTCTTAGTGGTTGCCAAATCTGTCTTGGCGATTTCCAAGTCCACCTTCTCCTGCTTCACAGTGGTTAACTCCTGAGACGTGGTGTCGAGCACTCCTTTGAGGTTAACCACGTTCTCCTTTGTCTCCGTGAGTTCCGCGCGAGTGGCATCGCGTTCGGCCTTTACTTTCTGGAATTCCTTATCGCGAGCGCCAAGCTTGCCGTCAAGGTTGTTGTAGTTAACGGCTGAAAAGATGCCGAGGCCCGTCGTGATTGCCACCAGCACTACGATGGCGATTGTCTTTGTGTCCTTCATGGTGGGCAGAGTGTGGGAGCGGTTTTGCCATGTGACAAGTGGGAGTCATTAAAAAGTGTTAACAGGATATGCCGCAGTTGTGAACAGTTACAACCCGCGCATGACACTGCTTTTTGAATTTTTTGATGGCCCCGCCGAGCGTCTGGCCGCAGGATACACGCATGGACAGCATGGATATCCCCCCACAACGCGGGCCCGAAACGGCCGACGAAATTGGCGCCGCCATTTTTATGGAATGCCTGATGAATCTGGTGCAATCCGCCGCGTATTTACTCGGCAAGGTTAAGGCTCCGGCTACCGGCGAACCGGTGATGGATTTGCCGCGAGTACAGTTAGTGATTCAGCAATTGGAATTGCTGGAAAAAAACGCCGAGAAATTAAGCATCGAAGAACAACAACTCGTAAAGCGCAGCCTGCAGGATTTGCGGATGGCTTATGTATCGGCTGCAGGCAAAACGCCTGAAGAAGCCATCGAGGAAGAGTCCGCGCCCGAAGACAAACCTGAAACCAAGCCCGAAGCGGATGCTGATGGCGATGTCGCGCCTGATGCTGATGCTGATGAAACCGCCGAGGAAGATGAAGGCGACCGCAAGCGGTTTGTAAAAAAATATTCCTAGTCAGCCAGTAAGATTCGCACGCCACTCTCTTTTTTCAACCGCTTAAAATATTCTGGCAACGCCTTGCCGAAGGATTCGGCTTGGAGGTATTCCCGGATTTCGTTACGCACCTCGGCAAACGGTTTTTTACGCGCCGCTTTATATTCAAGCATTTTCACAATGTGAAAGCCCTGCTTGGATTCCACCGGCGGACAAATAGTGTTTACTTTCAATGCCATCACCACTTTTTCCACCTTGGGTTCCGCCTGCCCGGCCACCAATATCAACTCCCCATCCAGTTGCTTGGTAACGGGGTTCTCAGAAAATTCTTTTACCAGTTGCTTGAATTCGATGCCCGCTTTCGCCTGGGCAAATACTTTGGCAGCAACAGCCTGTTTACCGGCGCGTGCATCAGGGTTTAACCGGAGATTGGTGGCCGGATCCACCAGTGAAATAAATACTTCGGCCACTTTCGCCTGTTCGGGCACATTCCATTGGCCCTTCGCATTGTATTCGTTGTAAAATTTGAGCAAGTCACTCTCTTTTGCCTGCACTTTGGATTGCAGCTCGCGCCGCGCCACGGTGTCAGCCAGCAATTCCACGCGCAATAATTTTTGGAAACCTGCCAGACTCATGCCGGTCGATTCCAAGTAAAGCCGGAAGGCGTCATCCGTGAGAAACGAGTCTTTCAATTCTTTAAATTTCTTCCCGGCATCCGCCTCAGCTTTGGTGCGATCTCCCGCTTGTGCGCGACGGCCCAGCAGGCGGTGAATGATCAAATCCTCCAACAACCGCTTTTGAATTTCTTTTTCTGCAAGGGGCGAAACATTCACGCCCAAAGTAGCTTGCGTCATCACGTAACGTCGATAGGCAGCATCCAATTCTGATTCGTGTACAGTCAAGCCCACGCCCGTGGCCACGATTCGCCCGGTGGGCAACGCCGCTAATAAACCCATGCCGAGCAACAGGCCGATCGCCAAAAATTTTCTGTGCCAATGCTTCATAATATCTCCTTTATAGGATCACCACTTTCGCGTTTGAGATGTCTGGGTCTTCCGCTACTTTTTCCATCAACGCCGCGGGCGGCGCGTGATCAAGGTTTAACAGCGTCAACGCTTCGCCACCCGCTTCGTCGCGGTTTAGGCTCATGCTCGCGATGTTCACCTCGTGCTCGGCCATCAGTGAGCCAATATACCCCACCATGCCCGGTTTGTCTTTATTATTCATAATGAAAAGCACGCCCTCGGGCACACACTCCACATTGCGCCCGTTGAGCCGGACGATGCGGGGTTGGCTGCCAAAAAATGTGCCGCCCGCAGAAACCTTGGCATCGCCCGCGCACGCCTCAAAATGCATCCATTCGGCATAATCCGGCCCCTCGTGTGATTTAATTTCCTCCACTTGAATCCCCAGCGAACTGGCCAGCGAACGCACGTTCACTTGGTTGACCTCCGCGCCGCCGGCTTGTTCAAGAAAGCCCTTGAGCACGCAACGCGTAATGGGATCGGCCGGTACTTCGGCTGCTTTGCCGCCGTAAGTGATTTTCACATGGTCGTTGCGTTGGGGCGCGAGTTGGGCGACGAGGCGGCCCAATTTTTCGCCCAGCAAAATATATGGCTTCACGGCCTCGTAAGTTTTCGCATCGAGGCTGGGCATATTCACCGCGTTGCGAACGGTGCCGGTAACGAGGTAATCGATGATCGCCTCGGCCACTTCGATGCCCACGCTTTCCTGCGCTTCCTTCGTGCTGGCGCCAAGGTGGGGCGTCATCACGATCTCCGGCAAACTGCGTAACGGCGAGTCTTCCGGGCACGGTTCCGTTTCGTAAACATCCATCGCCGCGCCGGCCACTTTGCCGCTTTGCACCGCGGCCACAAGATCAGTTTCATTGATGATGCCACCGCGCGCGCAGTTAATGAGATACACGCCGTCTTTCATTCCCGCGAGGGATTCGGTGTTGATCATGTCCCGCGTTTGGTCGGTGAGCGGCATGTGCACGGTGATAAAATCCGACCGCGCGAAAAGCTCTTCCTGCTCCAGCAATTCCACCTGCAATTCGCGGGCTTTGCTCAGCGAAAGAAACGGATCGTACGCCAGCACGCGCATCCCGAAAGCAATCGCTCGCCGCGCCACTTGCGCGCCGATGCGGCCCATCCCGCAAATGCCCAGCACCTTGCCGCTGAGTTCCGTGCCGCCAAACGCTTTGCGATTCCATTCACCGCCTTTCATCGACATATGCGCCTGCGGAATTTTCCGCGCCAATGCCATCATCATCGAAAAAGTCAGCTCCGCAGTCGAGATGGTGTTGCCACTTGGCGTGTTCATCACCACGATGCCTTGGCTGGTGGCGTGATCCACATCCACATTATCCACGCCCACCCCGGCGCGACCCACCACGCGCAGCTTCGGCGCTTTGGCCATCACTTCGGGCGTCACTTTGGTAGCCGACCGCACGATGATCGCCTCGGCTTCCGCCAGCAATTCATCGGTCAACCCGCCATCCACCACCACCACCTCCAGCTCCGGTGCGGCCTCAAGACAGGCCACGCCCTTTGGGGAAACATTATCGCAAACTAGTACTCGCATTGGCGGCGGAGTCTACGGACGACCCGCGGGAGTGTCAAACCACGCTGCCAATTCAGTGCCCAATCGCTCTACCGGCAGCCCGACCACGTTGGTGAATGAGCCGTGCAGCCCCTCCACAATCCACTCGCCTTTGAGTTGCACCGCATACGCGCCCGCTTTGTCGAGCACCGGCACAGCGCGCAGATAGGCGTTGATTTGTTTGAGCGACAATTCGCGAAACGTCACACGTGTGGTCACAGAAAATACTTTCTGACGCGCCCCGCACACCAACGCGCAGGCGGTCGTCACCTGATGCGTCCGCCCACTCAATCGCCCAAGCATCCGCCGCGCCTGTGCGAGGCTCTTGGGTTTACCAAGCAACTCATCGCCCAAATGAACCAGTGTATCCGCGCCGAGCACAGTTTGCGTTGGGAACTGTTGGGCCACCACCGTTGCCTTGGCCAAAGCATTGCGTTTGCAAATAGCCCGCGCCGCGCGGCCATCGCCGTGTTTCTCAGCCACCTCCGCCGTCGCCACCCGAAAGCGCACACCCATTTGCCGCAGCAATTCCTTTCGCCGCGGCGATTGCGATGCCAAAATAATTTTCAGCTCAATGCCTCCCGAAACTTTCTAAGTTTCATTTCAAAATCCGCATCGGCCAAAACCGGCTCCATTCCCTCAAACTCCATCGGCGGCTCCAGCTCTACCCACGATTTACAGCCGCCGTAACTGGCAAGCATCGGCAACTCCACCGGCTTCGCCAAGCGCCGCACGCGAACGGCCATTGCATAAATCCCCGCATCGCGCCCCCAATCAAACCGCTCCGCAATAATTTCCTCACGCCAAATGTGTTGCCCTGCCAGCCGCTGCGCCTGCGCGAGCGAATCCAACCGGCGCGCCTCCATCACTTCCGCGCCGAACTCAACCCGCAACAAATCATCCGGCGGCCACACAAAATTCTCAAACCCCGCCCGCGCTTCCTCCACCACGCCCTCGGTCTGTTGATGAAACCGCGTGGGAAAAAGCCAGAATCGTTCCTGCTCCACCCGAAACCCTCCCTGCCCTTCGGCAATCCCGCCTTTGCGCAAAATCACAATCTGCCCCCCACGCCCCAGCGCCTCAACCACCACCGCCCATTCTTTAAAAGCAATTTGCATGGCACTCACGGGCGCAGTGTATTTACCCGCGCGCCTTTGTCGAGCCCGTCAAACTTGCTTTTGAGGTGCCAATTGCCTAGTGTCCCGCCAGTATGAATCTAACCGTACGCCTTCAACTCTCCGTCATGATGTTCCTCCAATTCTTTATTTGGGGGGCTTGGTATGTCACCGCGCCGAACTACCTCGGCACACTCGGCTTTGGCGCTGCGGATTTCGGCTGGACCTATTCCGTCGGCCCCATTGCCGGCATGATTACCCCCTTCTTCGTGGGCATGGTGGCCGACCGATTTTTCTCGGCACAAAAAGTCCTCGGCGTGCTGCATCTCTTCGGCGCGGGCCTCATGCTTTTGGCTGCGCAGAAAATGACCAGCGGCGCCGAGCCCACTCAGATCAACTGGATTTTCTTCGGCTACATGCTCACCTATTTCCCAACCCTCGCCCTCACCAACACGCTGGCGATGAAAAATATGAGCAACCCCGAAAAGGATTTCCCCGGCATTCGCGTCCTCGGCACCATCGGCTGGATCGCCGCCGGTCTAGCCGTTTCGTGGTTGGGCTACGAAAAAGGCGTCAACATGTTTTACCTCACCGCCGGCGCCGCAGCCGCGCTGGGCATCTTCAGCTTTGCTCTGCCGGATACCCCGCCCGCAAGCGGAGGCAAAGTCACCGCCCGCCAAATCATGGGGCTCGATGCGCTGGTGCTCTTGAAAAACCGCTCCTTCCTCCTGTTCATCCTCGCCTCCACGCTCATCTGCATTCCGCTTTCATTCTACTATATGATCGCCAGCCGTGTGGTGGAAATGGGCGAATTACCCATCGGCCAAACCATGAGCTACGGCCAAATGTCAGAAATCTTTTTCATGATCGTGATGCCCTTCTTCTTCATGCGACTCGGCGTGAAATGGATGCTCGCCGTCGGCATGCTCGCGTGGGTGGCCCGTTACGCCCTCTTTGCCATCGGCGCGCCCGATGAAGTCCGCTGGATGATTATCACCGGCATTGTGCTGCACGGCATTTGTTACGATTTCTTCTTCGTCACCGGCCAAATCTATACCGACAAAGCCGCCCCCAAACCCATTCGCGCCCAAGCCCAAGGCTTACTCGTCTTCTTCACCCTTGGCCTGGGAATGTTCATCGGCGCCCAAGTCGCCGGCAAAATTGAAGGCCAACATACGCCCAATGCTGAAAAGCTGGCTGACATGGCCACGGATGAAAATCAACACAAGCGATTGACCGCCGCCTTCGGCGAAGCGGACGCCAACGCGACCGTCGCCAATTGGGCGAAACGCGCCGAAGTAATGGCCGCCCAAGAGGTTGTGGATGAAGCCAAAAAAGCGCTTGCTGACGAGACTCCTGAAACGGGTAAAAATTTATCCGGCAAAGACAAAACACCGGAAATCATTGCCCTCGAAAAGGCCGTTTCAGACGCCGAAAAAGCCCTCGCTGAAGTGGATGACCTCCCCGAATTGAAAGAGGAACAAACCGCGTTGAATTCAGAAATGGCCATTCTTGATGCTCTGGATGACCCAGCCCTGGCCACAGTTGCTCTCGTTGAAGCCAACGGAAATTTCACCGACCTCACGGCTAAGGTTGATAAATTGAAATCCGGAAGGGATGACCAAAAAGAAACCGCCCAAGCAAAACTCGATCCCCTCAATAAACAAATCTCCTCGCGCCGCACCAGCGAACTCCGCGCCATGGAATGGAAATCGATTTGGGGTAAGCCGGCAATTTTCGCCGGAGTGGTGATGGTGCTATTCATCGTTTTCTTTCGGGACGACAAATCCACAGATAAAAAAGAATCGGACGAAAATTAAAAAAACACTTGCCTGATGGAAAAAGACCGGTATGTTCCCCGCGCGGGATAGAGCAGCCCGGTAGCTCGTCAGGCTCATAACCTGGAGGTCGATGGTTCAAATCCGTCTCCCGCAACCAATTTTAACCCCGGTTTGCGCCGGTTTTTTTTTGGGTCATAGTTCGCCCAACACTTCCGCCGCGTGCTCTTCCGGCTTCACTTTGGGCCAGATTTTTTGGATTTTGCCTTTGGGGTTGATGAGGAAAGTCACTCGGTAGATGCCGTCGTACTCGCGACCCATAAATTTTTTGCGACCCCAAACGCCGTAAGCGTTCACAATGGTTTTGTCTTCATCGGCAAGCAGCATGAAAGGGAGGCCGTATTTCGCCACGAATTTATCGTGCTTTGCAACAGGATCACAGCTCACACCGAGCAACACGGCATTGGCTTTTTCAAATGCGGCGTGTTCATCACGGAACGCGCAGGCTTCTTTCGTTCAGCCAGGAGTGTCGTCTTTGGGATAAAAGAAAAGCACCACGTGGCGGCCCTTGAAATTTTTGAGCGCCACCGTGCCGCCGCCATTGGTGGCCGCAGTAAACGCCGGCGCGGTGTCGCCTTCCTTCAGGGTGATGTTCGGGCCAAGTGCCATACGCCGGAGAATGATGGACAAGCGCGCAACCGGTCAAGCGTCCTTGTCCGAATTATTGGTACCACCGGTTTCGGTTTCATCATCCGGCGGATGTGCGATGGGATGTTCACTAAATTGCCGGATACCATCGCGCACATAAAGTAATCCGGTGACCGTCGTGCAAAACACTGCTGCCACCGCCAGCCAAAATGTGCCGATCGGCGAAAATTTGCACAGCACCCAGCCGATGGTCACCATTTGCAACACCGACGCCGCCTTGCTCAGGAACAGCGGCTTCACTGTCACATTGCCAATGGCGGCGTATAACAGCGCGCTACCGGTGACCACGATGAGGTCGCGCCCAATCACTGTTCCCGTGAGCCACAGCGGAATGCGTTGCCCAAAGCGATCGCCTTCAAATTCCATGGTCATCAAAATGAGGCCCGAAAACATCAGCAACTTGTCGGCGAGCGGATCGAGATACGAACCCAGCTGAGTGGCCTGGCCATGATGGCGCGCGAGGTAGCCATCGATGCCGTCGCTGATGGTGGCCACCAGAAACGCGACCATCGCAAAGTAGCGATGCAACTCCTCGCCGGTGCGAAAGTAATAAAGCATTTGCACCACAAAAAACGGCACCAAAATGATGCGGCCAATGGTGACTTTGTTGGCGGTGGTCATGCTGTTTCAATTTTGTCCATATGCGCCAACGCGGCATCGAAGCGCGCCAGCACGCGGTCGCGCCCCAGCACGGCCATGAGATCGTACAAGCTCGGCCCGATTTTCACGCCGGTGCAGGCGCAACGCGCGGGCATCACCAGCGCGCGGATTTTTACGCCTAGTTCTTCCGCCAATGCCTTGAGTGCGGATTCCATCGGCTCGGGCTCAAAGGATTCAAGGTTGGCAAAAATTTCGCGGAGCTTGGCGAAGCCATCCTTGTTTTCAAGCGAAAACGCTTTTGCGGCCATTGCTTCGTCATACTCGAAAGAGTCTGTGAAATAAAATGCACAATACTCAGCCAAGTCGCCGATTTGTTTCACTTTGTTTTGGCAAGTAAGCAACGCGGCTTCGATGTAATCCTCAGCGGCATCGCCAAACTCCACGCCGGCCTCGATGGCGAGTTGGCGGTAATTTGCCATCGGCAAATTGCGAAGATGCTCGTAATTCATCCACTGCATTTTCTCTGCGTCAAAACGGGCGTTGGCGCGGTTGATTTGCGGGAGGTCAAAGCGCTCAATGAGTTCGGCCACGGGCATCATCTGCGAATCGTCCTTGGGCGACCATCCGAGGAGGCTGAGATAATTTACCACCGCCTCGGGCACACAATGGGTCTGCTGCCAACTATCGAGTGAAGCGCCGTCGTCGCGCTTGCTCATTTTGCTGCCGTCGCTGTTTAGAATGAGCGGGATGTGCGCAAAGGCCGGTGGCTCCGCGCCCAATGCGCGAAAGAGCGCGATGTGTTTGGCGGTATTGGACAAATGATCCTCGCCGCGGATGACGTGGGTGATGCCCATCTCGAGGTCGTCGATGACATTGACCAAATGAAACACCGGCTTGCCATCCGAACGCACGATGACGAAATCGGGCTGTTCCTGTTCGCGATCGGTGAGTTCACGGATGACATTGCCGCAAACTAAATCCGGAATCGTAATCGCCTCGCGCTGCATGCGGAAGCGAATGGCACCTTCGTGTTCGTACGCCAATTCCTTTTCTTTGAGCACCTCAATGTGACGGGCATAAATCTCGCCACGTTGCGATTGGAAATACGGGCCCCGGTCACCTTTACTTTCGCCATCGGGATCATTGCTGGCGGGCCCTTCGTCCCAATCCAACCCAAGCCAGCGTAACCCTTCAAGTAAAGCGTCGATTGCCTCGGGCGTGTTACGCGACTCGTCGGTGTCTTCAATACGCAACACAAACTGCCCGCCGGTGTGGCGCGCATAAAGCCAGTTGAAGAGCGCCGTGCGGGCACCGCCAATGTGAAGGTGACCAGTGGGACTGGGGGCGAATCGAACGCGGGTACTCATTGATTGATTGATTGATGGGGTTGGGTTGAGGGTTAATCGAGTTTTACCAGCCATGGCGTTTTACTTTTTTCACTTTATCAAAATGGACATCGCGACTGACGACGGGCAGATGATGTTGCCGCGCCAAAGCGGCGATCCACAAATCATTTTGCGGGATCGGGTTGCCTGCTTGGCGGAGTTCCTCGCGAATGTCGGCGTAGTGTTGGGCGGTTTCGCCGTCAATGGAAAGAATTTCAAATTCCTGCATTCGTTCAGCCAGCCATGCCTCATAAGCCTCACGATGACGTGAAGCCAAAATTCCAAAACTGAACTCGCCCAAAACAATCACTGGCAATTGATGACCTGACCCACCTTCAAGCACGCGACGCAATTCCTCATCGCCATCAGCAAACGCTGACAGAGCGTTGGGATCAAGGATCACTCCCAATCCTCCTTTTCAATGGGACGAAAATCAGGCGCATCAAAAACAGCATCCAATTCCTCACGCGCGCCGGGATACTTTTTCATCACTCCAAAACCCTTCATCCATTTCGGCTTCGCCTTGGAACCCTCTGAACTCTTCTCAACCTGTTGCTGTACAGCTTCATTGACAAACTGCTTCATAGATTTGCCCTGAAGGGCGGCCTTGGCCTTGGCTTGGCGGAAAAGGGTGTCTGGCATTTCAATCGTAGTTTTCATAAACCCATTTTTACGGTTTTATGGGTTTGAGTCAAGTTTTCTGGTTTATGTGGAGGTTTTGTGGGTTATTTGGCTTATTAGATTTACCAATGCTTCCAAGCGTGGCACGGAGACGCCGGTGGATAGGGCTTGGCGGAGGGGTTCGTGGAACATCGTTTCCATTTCTAAGGGCTGGCCGTTTTCGAAATCGATCAATGTGGACGCGCGATATTCGCCCATGGCGCGGGTACGCTCGATCATTGCATTCGCCAGCGCGGAATCGAGGTTGAGCGATTTGGCGTTGGCGGCGGTGATGATTTCGTCCATCAACGCGCGCACCCAGTTTTCCCATTTTGGATCAGCCAGCAATTGGTCGGTGGGCCAAACAGAGCCGAGGGGTTCGGGAATGGGCGCGCCTTCGAGAGCGGGCAATCCGGCGGCGGCGGCCACGCCGAGGCCATTGAAAGGGATGTTCCAAACAAGTTTTTCCCAGAGGCCTTGTTCGAGGTTTTCGACTACCGTACAAGGCACGCCGGATTCCTTGAAGAGTGCGGCGAAGGCGCGGGTGCGTTTTTGAGGCGGGCGGGTGTACTCGCCCATGATAATTTTGCCGAAGGCAAGGTGTTGGATCACGCCGGGCGCAGTTCGGTTGAGACAAACAAAACACAAGCCGCCGAGGATTTTTTCCGGACCGAAAAGTTCGGCAAGCTGCTCATAATTGCCGAGTCCATTTTGCAGGCAAAGGATCGCGGTGCGTTTCCCCACGAGTGGGCTGATAAGTTCGGCGTAGTGTTCGTTGGCAGTGCTCTTGAGCGCGACGAGCACGAGATCACACGGGCCGATGGATTCAGGCGCGTCGTGCGCGTGCGGGTTCACGGTGAAACCGCCGTCGGGATTTTCAATGCGGAGGCCGTCGGATTTGACCGCCTCGTAATCGCCGCGCAGCAAAAAGTGTACCTCCTCGCCCGTGCGACAGAGTTTACCGCCGTAAAAGCCGCCCACCGCGCCCGTGCCGATAACCCCGATTTTCATCCCAAAAAACTCTGGAATAACCCCCAACAAAAAAGGCGCCCCCGTGGGAGCGCCTTGTTGGGAAAGGAGCTGATTAGCCGAGGATTTCCTCTTTAGCCGCCTTGAGGAAGGTGAACTTCAGCTTAGTTTTGGCAGCCACGTTGATGGTCTCGCCTTTTCTCGGACCGAAAGCCATCGTCATGGTGCGGGCTTTGGTTTGCCGGACAGACACTTTGCCGATACCGGGGATGACGAAGCCATCGTTGGCATGAGCATACGCCAAGCTGGCAATTGCGTCCATCGCCGCTTTGGCCTGAACTTTTGAGATATCAGCCGCTTCTGCGACTGCTGCAATTGTTGCGGTTTTAGTAATTTTCGCCATATGTATTTCTCCTTAGGTTAAGTTGTTGCCGCGTTGTTGTCGCGCTGCGAACTGCGGGGAGTAAAAGGACACGGAGCGCCATTCCGCAAGGGAAAAACAACGTTGAAGCTGAAAAGATATTCGCAATTACCCCTGTTTTATCAGCACAAGCTTGACTTGACAGCCTGTTTCAACCTCATCATCCCCGTTCTGCGCCCTGTGAAAAACACCCCAAAAACCGTCACCCTCGGCCTGCTGCAACACGCTTGCAGCGTTGATCCGGAAGCCAATCTAGCTGCCACGCTGGAGGCTGCCCGCGCCGCGGCCCGCAATGGCGCGCAAATCATCTGCACCCAGGAGCTCTTCACCACGCAGTATTTTTGCCAGAGCGAAAACCACGATAATTTCGAGCTCGCAGAGCCTATTCCGGGGCCAACCACCGAGGCATTCCAAATGCTCGCGCGCAAGGAAAAGGTGGTGATCATCGCCTCACTTTTCGAGCAACGCGCGCCGGGGATCTTCCACAATACCGCCGCCATCATCGATGCGGACGGCGCGCTGCTGGGCACTTACCGCAAAATGCACATTCCGGACGACCCGCTGTATTACGAGAAATTTTATTTCACTCCGGGCGATGCCAGTGAAAATAGCTTCCGCGCGTGGGAAACCGCGTTTGGAAAAATCGGCGTGTTGATTTGCTGGGACCAATGGTACCCCGAAGCCGCGCGGTTGACGGCACTGGCGGGTGCGGAAATCATCCTCATCCCCACCGCCCCCGGCGGGCCTCCCGCCGCGAAAACCCCCGCAAGCGCCGCGCCCCACAAAGCGCGGCAGAACACCCAACGCAGCCACGCGAATGCCAAAAGCTGGTTTGTGGCGGCGGGGGAGCGCCATTGGGGACAAGCTCCCCCCCCCGACGCCCCCGGACCCCCAGACGCGCGCGGGCCACGCGGAGAAGGCACAGCATTTT
>JACNJL010000059.1 GCA_014382585.1 Limisphaerales bacterium
TGCAGAGCCGCACGCCGTCGATGATCGAGGCGTGGTTGAGTTCGTCGGAAATGACGGCGTCCTCGGGGCCGAGCAATGTCTCGAATAAACCGCCGTTGGCGTCGAAGCAGGAGCTGTACAGAATCGTGTCCTCGGTGCCCAGAAACTCGGAAAGTTTGTCCTCGAGTTGCTTGTGAATTTTTTGCGTGCCGCAAATGAAGCGCACGCTCGCGAGGCCGTAGCCCCATTCGTCGAGCGCCTCGCGCGCAGCGGCGACGACTTCCGGATGGCTCGCGAGGCCGAGGTAATTATTGGCGCACATGTTCAGCACCGGCGCCGTGCGGCCCACACCCACGCGCGCAGCTTGTGGCGTATCGATCACCCGCTCGGCCTTGTACAAACCGGCGGCGCGGATTTCGTCGAGTTCAGTTTGGAGTTGGGTTTTTAGGTTGCCGTACATTTGTCTTTCAATCGGAATGACCAATAACCAAACCCCCAATCCCCAACTTGGGCCACTGAGAATTGGTCATTCCTTGGTGATTGGTTCTTGGTCATTGGGCATTAATCATTCACCACTTCAATATTACCTTGCCGCTTTGGCCGCTCAGGGCGGTTTCAAAGCCTTCCTCAAAGTCCTCAAACCCGAACCGGTGCGTGATTACAGGGGCGAGGTCAAGGCCGGCTTCGAGCAGGACGCTCATCTTGTACCATGTCTCGTACATTTCGCGGCCGTAGATGCCCTTGATGGTTAGCATGTTGAAGACCACGATGTTCCAGTCGATGGCCATCTCGCGCTCTGGAATGCCGAGCATGGCGATCTTGCCGCCATGACACATGTTCGCAAGCATGTCGTTAAACGCATCCGGATTGCCGCTCATCTCGAGGCCCACATCAAAACCTTCGTCCATGCCCAGCTCGGCCTGCACATCGGCGAGCTTTTCCTGCGCCACATTCACCGCGCGCGTCACGCCCATCTGCGTGGCGAGCTCGAGTCGGTACTCGTTGACATCCGTAATCACCACGTGCCGCGCTCCGGCGTGGCGGGCGATGGCCGCGGACATGATCCCGATCGGCCCCGCGCCGGTGACCAGCACATCCTCGCCCAGCACCGGGAAACTCAACGCCGAATGCGTGGCGTTGCCAAAGGGATCAAAGATCGACGCCACCTCGCGGTCGATGTCCGGTTTGTGCACCCACACGTTGGTCTGCGGCAGCGCGATGTACTCGGCGAAGGCCCCGGATCGCGTCACGCCGATGCCCGCCGTGTCATTGCACAAATGCCGCCGGCCGGCCATGCAGTTGCGGCAATGCCCACACACCACGTGGCCCTCGCCACTGACGATCTCGCCCACGCTGAAATCCTTCACGTCCGCGCCGATCTCCACAATCTCGCCCACGAACTCGTGCCCCACCACCAGCGGCACCGGCACCGTCTTGCGCGCCCAATCGTCCCACTTATAAATGTGCAGGTCCGTGCCGCAAATGCCCGTGCGATCAATTTTAATCAACACATCGCGAGGCCCAGCCGTTGGGCGCGGCACTTCCTCCAGCCACAGCCCCGGCGCGTCCTCGCGTTTTACTAATGCTTTCATTTGAGGGTTCTAGTTCGTGTAAATCATTTTGTGAATTGCAGTACGCGTCATAGAATTATATTTACCAAGCCGTCCAGCCAACGTCGATGGTGAGATTGAGGCCGGTGGTGTAGCTGCCAGCTTCGCTGGCGAGGAAAATGAGCGCACGTGCCGCTCGCCAATCGAGCCGACCCCGACGATCAAAAAAGTTAGCCGTCCCTTCATCTGACAGAAACGCTTGAATCGGTTCTTTCACAAATCATTGGGTTGATTTAATTGTACCGCCAACCACGGCCAGACTGCGATATAATTGATTTAAATGATGCCTGACATGTTTCCACAACTGGACCTCGATTTTTGTCTCAAGCGCCAGCGACGGCTGCTCGAAGTTTTGGAATCTGCCGAAGCCGACCGTGCAATTTTGACGAAGCCGGAACAGGTGTATTATTTCACCGGCTTCCGGCCACATCACTTGATGGCCGCCGCAGTGTGTATTGATGCCGAAGACTGTTTGCTCGTTGCGCCCAATGAAGAGCCGTCGCGGCATGCCGCTTCGCGGGTGGTCACTTTCGAGGCGCAGCGACTCTGCACGTTGCGGCAGGATCAACAACACGCCGCGGTTAAAACGCTAAAGGATGCTCTGCCCAATCCGGCCGCACGGGTGGCCACCGATGGTGTGTCGAGTTGGGAGGGGGTGGACATTGAGCCAGAGATTTTACAACTGCGCCGCCGCAAAGATGCCGATGAAGTGGCAATGATCCGCCACGCCATTAGGGGCACGGAGGCGATGTACGCGCGCGCGAGAGAAATCATCGTGCCGGGCATTACGGAGTTGCGCGTGTTCAATGAACTTCAGTCGACCGCCGTGGAGACCATCGGCGAAATGCTCACCGGCACGGGAAACGACTACCAATGCAACGCTCCCGGTGGCCCGCCGCGCGATCGGGCCGCGGGCGACGGTGAACTTTATATTTTGGATCTCGGCCCCGCGTATCGCGGTTACTACGCGGACAACTGCCGCACGTTTGCGGTCAACGGCCAGCCGACTGACGAGCAGCTGCGCGCGTACGAAGCCATCGTTTCGGTGCTTGATCATGTGGCCGCCACAGTGAAGCCGGGCGTGTCGTGCGCTGCATTGTACGCCGAAGCCAAAACGATGCTTGATGAGTACGAGCCAGATTCATTCTCTCACCACCTCGGCCACGGCATCGGGCTTTTCCCGCACGAAGCGCCCCGCTTGAATCCGAATTGGGACGACACCTTTCAGGAAGGCGAAGTGTTCACCGCCGAGCCGGGGCTGTACACCGATGCGCTCCGCGCGGGGATTCGCGTTGAGGAAAATTACCTCGTCACCGCCAACGGCGTGGAACAATTGACACGCTTCCCGACAGCGCTTTAAGGGTTGTTGAAAAATTAACCGCGGATTCAATTAATTGGCTCAGCGCATACGCAGTTTGTTTGGTAACCGAGCCATCCGGTTTGCCGAGTCAGGTGCGGGCGAGGTCGAGGTTGTCCGAACCGCAGCGGCGCCCATAGTTTAATCTTTTGGCGTTGCGATTTCTTCGGCGGCACAGCCTTTAAAACGAATGCCGCCATCGACGGGGAGCACAACCCCGGTGATATAATCGGCGGCGGCGGAACAGAGAAATGCCGCGGCACTACCGATTTCATCCGGCCGACCCATCCGGCCCCACGGCAGTTTGGGGCCTTCTTGCTGGATGGTGACCTCGGTAAAATGCTCGCGCTCGCCGGGGGTATCGATCCAGCCCGGAGCAATGGCGTTGACGTTGATGCGATGTGGCAGCAGCTCGACGGACATCGACCGGGCAAGATGGTTTAGGCCGGCCTTGGCGGCGTTATAGCCGTTGGCGAGAGAGAGCGGCATTTCACCGTGCACGCTGGAAATAAACACAATCTTGCCGCCGCCGCCGCGGTCGACCATATGCTGCGCCACGATTTGTCCGATATGAAATCCGCCGGTCAACGTCCGCTGCAATGTCTTTTCAAAAAGGTCCGGATCAGAATCTAGAAACCCAATTTTCTGGCTGAAAGCGGGGTTGCTGATGAGGATGTCGATGCGGTCGGTGGCCTTGAGCGCGTCGGCCAACATTTGCTCGCAGCCGGCCCGCGAAAATGCGTCGGCCTCGATGGGGGTACATTGGCGGCCTAGCGCGCGGATCGCGTCAGCGGTCGCCGCGAGGTCCGGGCTGCTGGGGCGGTCATTGAGCAAAATGTCCGCGCCGTGCCGTGCCAGCTCGAGCGCGCAGCCTTTGCCAATGCCGCGGCCGCCGCCGGTGACTAATGCGATTTTACCGGTTAGATTCATTGTTTAATTCAGATCACCCAACTGCATGGCGCCAGCCGAACGTTCCATGGACCAGCCGTGGAACTCGCTGCCTGCGATGAGCATTTGTGCGCCGAGTTGATTTAGTTTTTAAGGTCACCGGGGCCGGCGTTGTTGCGGTCCACAGCGGCCAACGCACCCAGTGTGTTGTGCATCACCTTCACGGCAGTCTCGAGTTGTTCGATCTGTGTGGCCTAGTCGCCCTTCTCCTTCGCGTGGCCCGCGAGTCGCACGGCCTCGAGGCGCGTGAAATAATGCAGCGCAATATGGAGCCCGAAGGTGGAAGATTCAAGAACCAAGGATCAATCTTTTTTGACAAGGGACCACCGCACTCCATATAAGCCGGGGCATTTTCTTGAACCTTTTCATCCGCTCGTTATCATCGACGAATGCTACGCCTATTCCTCTCGATAGTTTTGATTGGGTTCGGGTTGTCGGCGGCGCCGGGGCCGCTTTCGCCGGCGCAGGCGCTCAAGGCGTTTCAAATGGAGAAGGGTGTGCGGGTGGAATTGGCGGCGGCGGAACCGCAGGTGAAGGATCCGGTGGCGATGTGTTTTGATGACGCGGGGCGGATGTTTGTGGTGGAAGGGCGCGGGTATCCGTTTCTACCGGCGAAGGATGGCAAAGGGAAAACGCCGCCCAAGCTGGGCACGGTGGCGTTGCTGGAGGATACCGATGGCGACGGACGATTTGAGAAGCGCACCACGTACGCCGAGGGGTTCACCTTTCCCAATGGCATCCTGCCGTGGAAGGGCGGCGTGTTCGTCACGTGCGCGCCGGATATTTGGTATCTCAAGGACACCACCGGCGATGGCAAAGCGGATGTGCGGCAAATCGTATTGACCGGTTTCGGCACCAAGAGCAGCAGCGAACAACTCCGTGTCGCCAGCCCCACGCTCGGGCCTGATGGCTGGGTGTACGTCACTAGCGGACTCACGGATGCGAGCGTAACCAGTCCGCTGCATCCGAAGCGTAAACCGGTTGTTTCCAAACGGCAGGACGGCCGCTTTCATCCGGAGAGCTTTGTGTATGAACCACTCGCAGGCACTGGCCAGTTCGGCCAATGCTTTGATGCCGCCGGCAACCGCTTTGTTTCCAGCAACCGCAACCCGCTCATGCACGTCGTCGTGGCGCCCGGGCTGCTGCAGCGCAATCCGCATTATTCGTTCACTGACACCATCGAGAACGTCATCCCTGCCGCGGCCAAGGTCTATCCGCTGAGCCCCGACACCACGGCGGCGAGCTACATTCCCAGCCTCATCAGCCGCCAACACGCCGGCACTTACACCAGCGCCAGCGGCATCGTCATCCGCGGACGCAGTGCGTTCATTTGCGAGCCCGCGCAAAACCTCGTGCAACGCCAAGTGCTTACCCCCGCCGGCGCCACCTACACCGCCGCGCATCCCTCGCCTGGCCGCGATTTTCTGGCCACGCCCGACCAATGGTTTCGCCCCGTCCACACCACCGTCGGCCCTGACGGCGCGTTGTACCTGTGCGACATGGTCCGCCAATACATCGACCACCCGCGCTATCTCCCCGAGAACATCCGCGGCCAGCTCCCCTTCAAAGCCGGTACCAACCACGGACGCATTTGGCGCATCCAACTGTCCACCCCCGCCTCGCCCAAGCCTAGCGCCACCCACCCAAACTTGGCCACTCATCCAAACTTAACCATCCGCCAAGGCAAGTTTCCGGAAACGGCCGTCGAGGATTTGTTGAAACAAGCCGGGTCGAAGGACGCGAATGCGCGTTTTCTGGCGGTGTTGCAGTTGAGCAAACAGAACCATGCTCGCAAGGCCGATGTGCTGGCGGCGGCGCTCATGAAAGATCCCAACGATCAGTGGCTGCGCGCCGCGGTGTTCAATGCGCTTTCCAAAGGGGAATCCATGGCCGTTTTGGATTTCATCCGATCACAGCCGTACCGAGTGGATGGCATGACCCGATCTAGTTTACTCACGGCCCTCAAGGAACTGGGCGAAATCGTTGCGCAAGATTGTACGCCGGACCAAATGATTTTCTTTTGGAACCTCGGCACGCAAATGGCCCAACCGAAACTCAAGAAGGAGCCGGTCAATATTTCGGTTTGGGAACGGGTCGCCTTTCTCAACGGGCTGATCCTCGGAGCCAAAAAGAAGGGCGTGACGCTCACCGCCACGCATCCCGATGCGCATCCCCTGCGAAACTTCATCCCGCTGAAATCCAAACTAACGCCGGCCGAAATCAAGACTCAGTATGACCGCAACGAACTGCCCATGGACGTGGTGGCTGACTTTACGATTAAATCAACGCTGGGCTCGGCTCGGAATTCCGTAGTGGCAGGCATCTCATTACCACGCCGCTTTGCCGCCATCGAGTTGATGGGCCATACAGACTACGATTATGCCGGCGACACATTGCTGCGCTTACTGAGGCCCCTTGATGATCAAACCGACATCGGCCTTCGCGCGCCTGAAATCCAATCCGCCGCCATCCAAGCCCTCGCCAACCTAAACGATGCACGCGTCACCCCAATCCTGCTCGAACCGAAAGAGTGGACGAGCTACAATCCGACGGTTCGGGAATCCATCTTAGGCATGGCCACCAGCCGCGCCCTACACCACCCCGCCCTCATGGACGCCCTCGAAAAGGGCACTGTGCCCGTCCACGCTCTTTCCCCCGCGCGACGGCGGTCGTTGGAACGCAGCAAAACCATCGGCGCGCGGGCCAAGAAGCTGTTTGCCCAACACGCCGGGGGCGATCGGATGAAAGCGTACGAAGCCGCCCAGCCGATTTTGAAAATGAAAGCCGACGCCGCCAATGGCGCGAAGATGTTCACGCGCGCGTGCGCCCTCTGCCACACCCACAGCGGCCAAGGCCACGCGGTGGGACCGGATCTCACCGGCCTGCGTAATCAACCCGCCGCCACGCTGCTGCTCCACATCATCGTGCCCAACCACGAAGTCCAAGGCGCCTACACGCTTTACGAGGTGGACACCCAGGACAACCAAACCTTCGCCGGTCTCCTCGCCGCCGACACGCCCGACCAAATCACCCTCAAGCTCCCGCTCGGCCTCACCCAAACCATCCTCCGGAAAAACATCAAGACCCTCCGCGCCAGCGCCAAGTCATTGATGCCCGAGCAACTGGAAAAGGCGATGACCCAGCAGGAGCTAGCCGATCTGCTTACGTTTTTGAAAAAGTAATTCACCACTGAGACACAGAGGGCACAGAGGGCACAGAGGGCACAGAGGGCACAGAGGGCACAGAGGGCACAGAGTTTTGACCCATTACATCTCTGTGTCTCTATGATAAAATATATCGCCGGATTTCATTGCGCCCGCCCCCAAAAAGGCGCACGATGCCCCAACACCTTCCCCCATCACACGGCGGAAGCCTCTTCAGAAATGAAAATTGGAAAACGAATTTTGCTGATGCTCGCGGCCCTTGTGACGGTTGCGCTACCCGCCGCCGAGAAAAACATCGTCTTCGTCATCGCCGATGACCTCAGCCCCACGCTTGGTTGCTACGGTGATATGACCGCCGTCACGCCGAACATCGATCGCCTCGCCGCTGACGGCACGCTCTTTCGCTACGCCTTCGCCACCACCGCCAGTTGCAGCGCCAGCCGCTCGGTCATACTCAGCGGACTGCACAATCATCGCAACGGCCACTACGGTCACCTCCACGCGTATCACAAATTCAGCAGCTTCCCGTGGGTACAGACGCTGCCCGTGCTGCTCGCCAAAGCCGGCTACCGCACCGCCCGCGTTGGCAAACATCACAACGGGCCGGAGGATATTTATTTCTTTGAAACAAAAATCAATGCCAACAGCCGCAGCACCGTCGAAATGGCCAACAGCTGCGAGGCATTTATTAAGGCCGACGACAACAAGCCGTTCTTTTTATACTACGCCACCAGCGACCCTCATCGCGGCGGCGGCGACGCCAACGAGCTGCCGCACAAACCCAATCGGTTCGGCAACAAACCCAACAAAGGCGCGTACCCCGGCGTGAAGGAAGTTTTTTATGACCCCGCCAAAGTCACCGTGCCGCCTTTCCTGCCGGACACCCCCGAGACCCGCGCCGAGCTGGCGCAGTATTATCAGAGCACCTCGCGCGTGGACCAAGGGCTCGGGCGGTTGATGGAGATCCTCAAGAAAAACGGCAAGTGGGAAAACACGATTATTATTTTCACCAGCGACCACGGCATGGCCTTCGCCGGCGGCAAAACCACCGTCTACGAAGGCGGCCTTCGCGTGCCCTTCATTGTACGCAATCCGTACCAAAAAGAACGCGGCAATACCAACAACGCGATGCTTTCCTTCGTGGACATCGTGCCGACGCTGCTCGACTTCGCCGGCGGTTACGACGCCAAGACCGGCGCCGCCAAACCCGAACTGGCCATGATGCCCGCCGGTCGCGGCACCAAAAAAGGCCCGTACAAATTTCACGGCCGCTCATTCCTCCCCATCCTCGCCGATAAAAATCCGAAGGACTGGGATCAAGTCAACGCCAGTCACACCTTTCACGAAATCCAAATGTACTACCCCATGCGCGTCGTGCGCGACCGCAAGTACAAACTCATCTGGAACATTGCCCACCCGCTCCCCTACCCCTTCGCCAGCGATCTCTGGGCTGCGCCCAGTTGGCAGGCACAATGGAAAAAAGGGCAAAGCGCCCCGTACGGAAAAAAGACCGTGCGCGAATACATCAACCGCCCGCAGTTCGAACTATTCGATATCAGCGCCGACCCCAACGAAGCGGTCAACCTCGCCACCGACGCGAAATACGCCAAGGTCTTGGAAGAATACAAGGCGAAGCTGAAAAAATTCCAGCAAGATACGCAAGACCCGTGGGTGCTCAAGTGGCGCTACGAGTAGGGTGAAATGACTCAGGCCGAGGGGAATCCCCAATGGCCCAATAAAGCTCCAAACCGTATTGAGTCATTGATTTTTGGGACTTCCTTGGGGGCTTGGACATTGGAATTTTGGGCATTCTCCCCGAGTTGTCCCCACATTATCCACACTTCATTTTTCTCAAATAGAACTGTTTTTACGGTGTTTCCGGTCACGAGGGAGATAACTTCCGAGGTTGTCAACAGCCTCTTTCGCAGCCTGTTTGGCACTCAAATTGCTATGTTACCATTGCAATGAAAAACTTGGCCCCGATTGACATTTTTTTCCTGTGCCTCACCGCCGGCACCGCTGCGTTCGCAGTCGTGTGCATGGTGATGATGAGAGCATGAAGCGCCGTTTGCCTTATGAAAACCGATCGTCGGTCCAAGGGTCGGCGGTGTTGGAATAGCCGCGCACTTCCCAGAAACCGAGGATGTCGCGATCGAGAAAAATGATTTCGCTCACCCACTTGGCACCTTTCCACGCGTAGAGCTTGGGAATAATCACCCGCGCCGGGCCACCGTGTTCGGTGGTAATGGGAGCAGCGTTCCACGTGTGGGCGATGAGGGTATCATCGTCCATCACGGCATCAAACGTGGTGTTGGTGGAATAACCGTCGTAACCCTTGTAAAACACGTGGCTCACTTCGTCCTTGGGTTTCACCAATTCCGTAAGCGTGAAAAACGAAACTCCGCCCCATTCCATTTCGTACTGGCTCCAAGTGGTGACGCAGTGGAAATCGCTGGTGTCGGCAAACTGATCGAGCGCCATAAACTGCTCCCAATCGAGCGTCACCGGATTCTCCACCAACCCGTGAATTTTCAACCGCCAATCCTTGCGCGCCACTTCCGGCTGAATGCCCATATCAAGCACCGGAAAATTTTTGACCTCCCGCTGCCCCGGCGGCAGTCGATCCGTGGAACGCACCACGCGAGGCGCCCGCCCCGCGCGCTTCGCCGCCCAACGCTCTTTCGCGGCAATGTATTTATCCTTCATCGGTTAGCTTAGGTTCCCCGCGCGCGCCGTGCCAAATTCTGTGGATTTCAATCAGTTTCGAATCCGGATACACGCTATAGAAAATCCGATATGATTTGAAAACCCATTCACGAATGACTCGGCCCTTCCTCGTGCAAAAAATCCGGCCCATTTCAGGCATAGATGCCAACCGAAAAGTTCGAGTCAGTAGTGCATCTCCGAATTTGAATGCGGCCCCGGGATTGTCCTTTGCGATGTACGCGACGATAGCTTCCAAGTCACCGATTGCAACTGGCGAGAGATTTACTTTGAAATCCATGAGCGCAATTGCTTTCGAACCTCTTCCACCGGCACTCCCTCGCCGCGGTCAAGCTGTTCAATGCTTCGCTCAATGCCTGCAATCAATTCCATTTGATCAAAGATTTCATCCATCGTGGCCTCGTCTGGCATGTTTCCAACAGTTTCGAGTACCTGAGCTTTAGCGGTCATAATGGGGAGATATTGCCTTAAAAAAGGCGGGCTGGCAAGGGCGTCATTTCAGGCGCACTTGATCGCCGGGTTTGAGGATGGTCTTGGCCGTGGCTTGAATGGTTTGTGCGCCGCGGATGACCTCGACCGCGCGATTGGCAGTTTGGATTTGGGCCACATCGAGCCCCTTTTCCCACGGCACTTTTTGGCTGACGCCGGTGGTGGTGTCGATGACGGTGACGGCGCCTTTTTTGAAGGCGGCCCCGGCGATGTCGAAGGTGGTGTTGATAGCGGTTTTAGTGACTGCGCCACCGACTTTGAGAGTGGTCTTGGCGATTGCGCCGGTGGTTTTGAGCGTGTAAGTGGCAACGGTTTTGCAACCGATGACAGCGGCCAACGCGCAGAAAATAAAAATGCGGGCGGTCATTGAGAAACGAATCGCAGCACGTCGCCGGGTTCGAGAAGGGCTTTGGGAGTGGCATCGAGCAATTCGTCACCGCGTTCGATTTTGCACGGGCCGGGCGGGCGGTTGAGGCCGGCGGTGCGGCGGGCGGTGTACACGGTCATTCCTTCGCGCCACGGCAGCACTTTTTGCAATCCGGTTTCGGGGACGAGCACGGTGATGATTTGTGGCTCGGCGGCCGCTTCGCCGCCGGGATCGGTCACCACATCCACCGCCAAACCGACGGCGGCATTTTGCGCGCCGGCCACGGGATTGCCTCCGGACGTAATGGTGCCGGTTGCAAATCTCACCACAGTTTTGCAACCTCCCGCAAAGAGCAGCAGGCCGAGTGCACCGTGGCAAACGATGCGTGTTACATGGTGCAAACCAAGTCGCGCTCGGGCACGATGCCCCAGCGTTCGCTAACCTCCTTGTGCCCGGGCTGTAATCCCCAGCGATCGGGCAACGGCTCGGGGCCTTCGAAATTCGGATTGGCGCCTTTCAAATCCATACAACCGGCGTTGTTTCCGATGTCGGTAATGAAATCGCGCTCGTCGTCGGTGAGTGAAATTTCCGGCAAAGCGGCGAGGTCATCCAGCTTGGCCTCGATGGTCTTGGCGTCGTCGCCCGCTTCTTGGATGAGCGTGGGGATGACGCTTTCCACCGCCGGATGCGCGAGGTTCCAAAGGCACGCGAGTTGCAGCAGCGACACGCCGTGCGTTTCGGCGACTTTAATCATCCGATCAATTTTTTCGCTGCCGCGTTCCACCCAACCGCTCGGCCGATACACCCGATGATCGCCCTCGGCAAACGCGTGCCCCGGCCGCACATCGCCGTGAAACAGCCCGCCGTGATCCACCACGCGCGTGATGACTTTCACGCCAAATTCTTCCGCCGCCGGCAGCACCAACGCGCCCGGCCACGGCTCCAGCGGATTCAAAATCACCATCGCCCAGTCGATCGTGTCCGCAAATTTTTCCATACACAAAAGCATATCCAGCGTGAACCCATTCGCCGGCCCGGGCGCGATGCCGAGTTGTTCGGTGAGCCCCGCCTCCTTCAACGCCGCCATGCCTTCCCAAACCGCTTCGCTGGTGTAGCCGATCACGTCGGGATTATGCAGCAGCAACAAATCAAATTGCTCCGCGCCGCAGCGTTCGAGTTCCTTCTCCGTGGCCATTCGGAGGTAGTCGGCGTAATCCTCGGAGCCGCGCAATTGGGGGTCAGTGAAGCGCGGAAAGCCACGAGAGCCCGCGCGTTCGCCATTGTAAAAATCGTGCCCCACCGCGCCCACGAGGCAATAGCTATCGCGCGGTTTTCCCGCCAGCCCGCGCGCAAGCATCTCGTCCGACGCGCCTTGGCCGTACACATCCGCCGTCATAAACGTGCGCGCGCCCTTTTCGTAAGCCCGATCGATGAGTGCGAGGAAGCGCTCCTCATCGAGCTTCTCGCCAAAATGCATATATCGGCCCCCACTCCAAGTACCAAACGCTGTACGTGTTAAATTCACAGCGCGGGAGTATACCAAAAAATGACCAATTTTCAATGCTGCAGTTCATTTGCCTGTGAATGAAAAAACATTTCCGCCGCGGTGCCCTTCAATTAAGCTGCCCAAATGTTCAAGGCGGCGGACTTATTTGACCTCAGCCAAACCGAGCACGCCGCCCTCTTTGATGGCGACGGCCCGGCGTGGGAGGTGTTGCCGCGCATCAAAGATTACCTCGCCGACAATCTGCAGCTGACCAATCACGCCACCGTTTCGTCCGGCGCGGTAGTAGGCGAAAATGTATTTCTCGGCGAAGGCACGGTGGTGGAGCCGGGCGCGACCATCATCGGCCCGGCGATCATTGGCGCGAATTGCCAAATTCGGCACAACGCGTACATCCGCGAAAATGTCATCATCGGCGACAACTGCGTGATCGGCAATTCGTGCGAGTTAAAAAACGCGCTGCTGTTCAACAACTGCCAAGTGCCGCATTTTAATTATGTGGGCGATTCGATTCTGGGCCATCACGCGCATCTCGGTGCGGGGGTGGTGTTGTCCAACTTCAAATCGCTCCCGGGCGATGTGACCGTGCAGCACGGGGAGGAAAAGATCGACACCGGCCTGCGGAAATTCGGCGCGCTGATTGGCGATCACGCAGAGCTTGGCTGCAACAGCGTGCTCAATCCCGGCAGCATCATCGGCCGCCGCAGTGTGGTGTATCCCAATGCGAACTGGCGCGGCGTGCTGGCGGCGGATCGGATTGCAAAGCACCGCGGGGAGATGGAACTTGTGGAGCGGGATGCTTCACGATGATTCTTTCTTCCGATCAACTCCCCGCAGAATCCTCAGGCCTCGAAGCGCAGGTGGAGGAAATTTTTGGCCCGGGCGGGCTCTTATCGAATTCGAAAAATTTCGAGTACCGACCTCAACAACAAGCGATGGCCACGGGCGTGGCGCGCGCGTTGGAGGCGGGGAAGAATTGCGTGGTCGAAGCCGGCACGGGTGTGGGGAAGAGCCTCGCCTATTTAGTTCCAGCCATTTTGCACGGACAGGCCAGCGTGAAGAAGGCGATCATTTCCACGCACACCATTAATTTGCAGGAGCAGTTGGCGGAAAAAGATTTGCCGATGTTGCAGCGGATTTTGCCGGTGGAGTTCAGCTACACGATGCTAAAGGGGCGCGGCAATTATTTGTGCACGCGGCGGCTGCATCGCGCCCTGCAACGGGCGGATGGGCTGTTCACCTCGCCTGAGGTTGCCGAGCTCAAGCGCGTGGCGGAATGGGCGGCAAAAACGGAGGACGGCAGCTTGTCGGATCTCGATGTGGAGCCGGATCCAAAGGTGTGGGAAGCGGTGTGCTCCGAGCGCGGCCTGTGCTCGCCCAAGTTTTGCGGGCGCGGCAGTGACACGGCGGCGTTGCACGGCGAATGTTTTTTTCAGAGAGCGCGCCGGCGTTTTCTGAGTGCGGATGTGTTGGTGCTCAATCACTCGCTCTTTTTCGCCAACCTCACGATGACGTTGGAGGGGTATGCCGATGAGCAAGAGGAAGGCGTGGAGGGCGGTTTGCTTTTCAAAAATGATTTTGTGATTTTCGATGAGGCACAGCATCTCGAACGCGTGGCGTCGCGCCATATTGGGCTGAGCGTTTCCAGCGGGCAAATTCGGTTCAACCTCCAGCGACTATGGAATCCGCGCACAGAAAAAGGCATTCTCTCAATCCTGCGCAAGGGCGACGTGGTAAAAGGCGTAGGGGAAACACTCGACGCGGCGGATCAACTGTTCGATGAAGTGGAAGCCGCCTGCAACACCTCGCACGATAAATCGGCGCGCCGCGCGCGCGAATGGAACGAACTGCGCGTACGCGAGGCGGATTTTGTGGAGGACACCGTGTCGCGTCCGCTGCAAGCCCTGCGCGAAGCACTCGGCCACCTCATCGAAGCCAGCGAGGGTGACGAGGAAACCACCGCCGAACTCATCGAATGCAACCGCCGCATCGCTGAGATTCGCGAGGCGGTCGCGGTGTTCATTGGGCAATCGGCCGAGCAGCACGTTTACTGGGTGGAACGCTCCGGCCGACAGCGCCAAAATCTCACGCTCAATGCCGCGCCCACCGACACGGCGGCGTTTCTGCGCCAGCGCGTATTTGGCAGCGGGTCGTCCGTCATCTGCGCCAGTGCCACGCTGGCGGTTGAGGACTCCGAACGCTGCAAGCTGCCGCCCGAGCAAAAGGCGATGTGTCCTGGCTTGGAATATTTCATCAATCAAGTGGGCGCAGAAACTTCCCGCCGCGCTCAGCTTGGCTCGCCCTTTGATTATCAACAAAATGTGAAACTTTATGTGGCCGGCAAAATGCCTGACCCGCGGGCGGACGAATATGCCGAAGCGCTCGTGCATTGGATCGGCCATTTTATCCGCATGACGCACGGCAAGGCGTTTGTGCTTTTCACCAACGGCAAACTGATGCGCGAGGTGGCGGAGGAATTGGAGCCGCTCATTGACGAATTAGGCATTCGCGCGTTCATTCAAGGCACTGGCACGCCGCGTGCCACAATCCTCGAGCAGTTTAAGCACGACACCGATTCGGTGCTGTTCGGGTTGGACAGTTTTTGGCAGGGCGTCGATGTGCCGGGTGAATCGCTGAGCAATGTCATCATTACGCGCCTCCCCTTCGCCGTGCCGGATCATCCCCTCATCGAGGCTCGCGTGGAGGCGATTGAAGCGCGCGGCGGCAATGCATTTATGGAATTTAATTTGCCCGAGGCGATTTTGAAATTCCGCCAGGGCGTCGGCCGGCTCATCCGCACGCAGGGTGATAGCGGCATCATCGCCGTACTCGACAACCGCGTGCTCACCAAACGGTATGGTCAAATGTTCATCGACTCGCTGCCGAAAATGGAGGTGGAAATCGTGTGATGTGCTGCCGAAAGCACGAGCTTGATTCCCGATGTCATCCTGTTAAACTCTCCGTATGTCCGACATTGCCGAATTTGTTCATTCCAACGCAGCCAAAGTGTCACCCAAAATCCTTCACGGGATTCACCAGAAGCTGCCGCAATTGAAGCTGGAATTTGCCGAAATCCACGCACCAAAATTTCCGCACCTCGTCGATCAGCTTGAACTTTTGGCCGATGTCATCGAAGACTACGCCGAAGGTGCGGATCAGGAAATTCCCTTTTTCGTGGTCGCTGAATCCTGCTTCGCGCTCGCCTACGCGCACAAGCAAACCCACCTCATCCCCGACCACGTCGCCGATGTGGGCTATGCCGATGAATCCTCCGTGGTGCGCACCGTGCTCATCGAAAACGAAAAAACCCTCAGCGAATACTGCAAACGCCACGGCTTGGACTTCGCGGAAGTGACCACCCAGGCGTAGACGCTTTCCCATTTACAAACGCACGGCGGGCGTTAGCCTTGGGGCCTCTATGAAACGCATCACCGTACTTTTCCTTTCGTTCGCCTTCACCGCCGTTGCGATGGCTGAAGATCTCCGCATTGGCCTCATCGGGCTGGACACTTCGCACGTCATAGCCTTCACCAAAATCATCAATGACCCCAAGGCCACTGGCCCGCTCGCGAATGCAAAAGTAGTTGCAGCCTTCAAGGGCGGCAGCCTCGACGTCCCTTCCAGTGCCGATCGCATTGATAAATACACCGAAACGCTTACGAACGATTACGGCCTCAAACTCTACCCCACCATCGCCGAGCTGTGCAAAAATGTAGACGCCATCATGCTCGAAAGCGTTGACGGCCGACCCAAAGTGCGCCAAGTCATTCCCGTCATTGATGCCGGATTGCCGCTCTTCATCGACAAGCCGATGGCCGGTTCGCTCGCTGACGCGATTTTCATTTTTGAGTACGCCAAGAAGAAAGGCGTGCCCGTTTTCAGCTCATCCTCGCTGCGCTACGGCAAAACGAATCAAGCCATTCGCAATGGCTCCATTGGCACTGTCACCCGCGCCGAGGTGCACAGTCCCTGCTCGCTGGAGGTACATCATCCGGATTTATTTTGGTACGGCGTGCACGGCTGCGAATCGCTCTTTACCGTGATGGGCCCCGGCTGCCAAAGCGTCGTGCGGCGCACCACCGCCGATGGCAAAATCGAGGTGGAAGGCCAATGGAAAGGCAAACGCATCGGCATCTTCCGCGAAGGCAAAGGCTACGGCGGCAAGGCCAAGGGCACCAAAGGCGAAAGCGAAGCGGGCAAGTACGACGGCTACGCACCACTAGTGGTCGAAGCCGTAAAAATGTTTCAAACCGGCAAAGTGCCCGTGAGCGCGCAGGAAACTATCGAGATGTTCGCCTTTATGGCCGCCGCCGATGAAAGCAAACGCCGCGACGGAAAACCGGTGACGATTAAAGAAATGATCGAACAAGCGCGGCAGTAAATGCTTGGGAGGACGCCCCGCCCTACCTACCTTCTACCTTCTACCCTAACTTCAAAAAATTCCGCAACAACGTCCGACCCTCCTCGGTCAGAATGCTTTCGGGATGAAACTGCACGCCCCAAATGGGATGTTCCTTGTGACGTAACCCCATCACTTCGCCGGCTTCGGTTTCAGCGGTAATTTCTAGGCAGTCGGGAACGGTGTCGCGTTTGACAACGAGTGAGTGATAGCGTGTGGCGACGAAAGGATCGGGCATATCCGCAAATAGAAATTTCCCGTCGTGCGAAATAGGCGAGGTTTTGCCGTGCATGATTTGGTCGTTCACCACCACCTCGGCACCAAACGAATGCCCAATGCATTGATGCCCGAGGCACACGCCCAAGAGCGGCGTGCGCGGGCCGAAGGTTTTAATGATGTCGTTGGAGAGCCCCGCCTCGCGCGGCGTACACGGCCCGGGCGAAATCAGAATGCGCTCCGGCTTAAGCGCCTCAATTTGTTCCAGCGTGATTTCATCATTCCGATGCACCTCCATCGCCACATCCTCCTCGCCGAGATACTGGACGAGGTTAAACGTAAACGAATCGTAGTTGTCGATGACGAGTAGCATTGAATTACTGTTTTGCCTTCCGCTTGGGCTTGGGCTGGGGCGTATTGAATAACTCCAATTGTGGGGCGGCGAATAGGTCGTAGTTTTTTAGGATGCGAATGATTTGGAGGAGGTCACTTTTTTGGTAGTTGCGGTTGACCTCAATGTGGTCGATGAGGTCGGAGAGCATGGTGCGAAAGGCAATGACGGCGTCAATGCCCTTGGCGCGGAGCACGTCGATGCTTTGCTGGCGGGCCTCGCCGGCGGTAGGAAGGGCGGGGACGACAAGGATTTTGGTGAGCGGTCCGGGGCCGCCGAAGGCGTGGGTGGCGCGGGCGAAAGTTTCGGGCCCGGCGAAGCGGAACATTTCCGGCGCGTGGGCGAGGACGGCTTGGGTGAAAACTTCGGTGTGCCACGCTTTCACGACCACCACGGCACGCGTGAGGTGCTTAAGGTCGGCGGCGGATTCGAGGACGAAGGGGACGTCATTTTTGTCGGCGGCGCCGCCGGGATTGTGCACGTAAAAATCAACTTCGTCATCCTCGCGCTTGGGCGCGATGTGCTTGCGCTGCTGCCGCACGAAAAAGCCATGCAACTCAAAGAACTCACGGACGATGGTTTCGCTAACTGCCACCGGGTTAGTTGAGGGTTGAGGGTTGAGGGTTGAGGGATTGGCGGATGATGGGAGGGGAAACTTTTTGGTGCGTGACCACTTGGCCGATTTTTTTTGCCAGGACAAAATTGATTTGGCCGGCGGTGACTTTTTTGTCGAGCTGGATGGCGGTGAAAAGGCGTTTGGACTGGGCGGGGGTGAGTTTTACTTCGGTGGGGAGGCCGGCGTTTTGGAAGAGGGCGATGACGCGGGCGGTGTCCTTTGCGGTGAATCCGGTTTGGGCTTGGGAAATTTTTGAGGCGGCGACTTGACCGATGCTGATGGCTTCGCCGTGGAGGTATTTTCCGTATTTGGAAATGGCCTCGAGTCCGTGGCCGAGGGTGTGGCCGAAATTCAATATCGCTCGAAGGCCCGATTCTTTTTCGTCTTGGCCGACGACTTCGGCTTTGATTTGGCAACAGCGCGCGATGACGGCGGTGAGGGTGGCGGGGTCCTGTTTCAGCAGCTTGGGCAATTCGCACTCGAGGCGGGTGAAGAGTTTGGCGTCGTAAATAATGCCGTATTTGATGACCTCCGCGAGACCGGCGCGGAACTCGCGCCGCGGCAAGGTTCGCAGCGTGTCGAGGTCGCACAGCACAAGTTTGGGTTGGTGAAATGCGCCGACTAAGTTTTTTCCGGCGGGGAGGTTAACGCCGACTTTGCCGCCGACGGAGCTATCCACCTGCGCGAGGAGCGTGGTGGGCACTTGCACGAAATCAATTCCGCGCAAATACGTGGCGGCCACGAAACCGGCGAGGTCGCCGACCACACCACCGCCCAACGCGACGACAAATGAGCCGCGCTCGATGCGGTGTTTGGCGAGTTGATCGTAACACGCCTGCACGTTTTTGAGCGTCTTAGCCTGTTCCCCGGCAGGTTGGGAAATGAAGACAGGCGCAAAGCCGGCGGCCTTGAGCGAAGCGAGAGCAGGTTTGCGATAACGTCGGGCAACGGTAGCATCTGAAATCACCGCACACCGTTGGCCGAGCTTGAGACGTGCGCAATGTTTTCCCAAGTCCGCGAGCAATCCCGCCCCGACCTGAATCGGGTACGATCGATTTGCCAGCGGTACCTTGACCGTACGCACGGCGGTTTAGGCGGTCGCCTGTTCAGCGACGTAAGGGGCGATGCCTTCCACGCGCAGACGACGGGTTTCGCCGCCGAGTTCAAATTCGATTTCCTCTCCGGCAGTGCGGCCCAGAATGGCCTGGCCCATCGGGGTGAGGTAGCTGATGAGGTTGTGATCCGGATCGCCATCCCACGCGCCGAGCAGCGCAAACTCCTCGCGCACGCCGCTGCCCAGATGAGTAACGGTAACGCGCGTGCCCACGTTCGCAGCAGCGGTATCGGCCTCGGAGTAATTCATCCCGCGCGCGCGATCGAGGTCGCGCTCCCATTCGGCTTGCAGCGCAGTCAGCACTTTTTGTTGTTCCTTGGCGGCTTTGAATTCGTGGTTCTCGCGGAGATCGCCGTACTCGCGGGCGATTTCGATTTCCTTGGAGTTGGCGGGAATACGCTTTTGCTTCAAGTCTTCCAACTCCGCGGCACGACGTTCGAGGCTAGCCCACGACACCATCAGCGTGCCTTCGCCTTCGGCCTTCTTCTCCGGTTTTTCCTTGTCGGCGCCGGTAATGAACTCCTGAATCTCCGGCCGCGTCTTCACGATTTTGCCGAGCACAGAGCGTTTATCCATTCCCTCAAAACAGGTGGAAAGCTGAATGGCGCGGGTGATGTCCTGCACCACTTCAAGGTCGGCCGATTCGGTGAGCGTTTCGATGAGGCCGGTGTCGGCCAAAATATAATCGCGCAGTTTGCACGCGCGCTTTTCGTCGCTGGTTTCACGTTCAATGGCCGAGAGCATTGCTCCGAAGGCATCCGTCGTGAGTAAATCGGTGTACGCTTCCGGGCGCTCTTTGGCCAACCACAGCAACAGCTCGGCGGCGGCAGCGTGGTGGTTGATGAGATGTTCCAGCTCTTCCTTGAACACGCCGGCTTGGTTATGCGCGGCGAGCAGATTCGCGCACTCGCCCACCAATCGAGCGGGCACTTGGTTGGCCATCACCAGCAACGAGGTCGCCCACTCTTCGTTGTGCGCCTGGAACGAATCAAGCACGCGTCGTTGTCGCGCGGCCGGCACGGCGGTCACCACATCTTTCACCATCGGATTTGTCTCCCACACCGTGGCCTCAATAGGTGCGTCTTCGCCGATCTCTGTGCCCAGCGCTTTGGCGAGATCATCCCGCGCCATCACCGCCTCTAACGCGAGCGGTGCCTGCGTTTTGGCGTGGCTGGTAATTTCTTCGTTTAACTTTCCGAGTGTGCTTTCCGCCATCGCGGCGGCATCGTCGAGGTCTCCGCTATTCTTCGAAATTTCCGCCGTGACCGCCAAGCGCGCCTTCAGCCCTTTGGCTTTAGTAAAATCCTGAAGCAATCGTTCCTGCAACGGAATCTCCTGCGATTGATATTCGATAGCCTCGGTTTTTTTGGTCGGCAGCTTGAAGTGACCGTCCTTTTTCATTTCGCGCCGCGCGGTCTCCCACCATTTTTTGTAATCGTCTTTATCAATCACCTCGGGCACGAGCGCTTCCTGCACTTTATCATTCGTCGCATAAACGCCGTAGCTGTCGATAATAACCTTGATGACCTCGTGATGCTGCAGCGCGGCCATTTGTTTCAGTCCGGTCATATCCGTAGCCTTGCGCGCCTCGATGTGGTCTTTGGAAATCGGCGTGAGAATTTTGGGCGCGAAGGCAAGGTCGATGCTGTGGCCGGGACGGCTGGCAAAATCCACCGCCATTTTGCCGAGCACCACATCCACGGTTTTGATGCGACCGAAGCCCCAGCTCTTGTGCATGCAAAACCCTTCGGTCGCCATTTGCACGAGGGTTTCCACATCGCCGGGGAGAATTTTGCCGGAAGCCGCCAGTTTTTCGAATTCTTCTTTCATAGGTTGGACAACGCGCCGCCCCGCGATGTTGCGAAAGGACTCGCGTGACTGAGTGCGTGGCGGGATACTAGCCGCGTGCCAAGGCAAAGTCCAAGAGAAATCGCTGCGCGCCTCCTGCGAGAGTGGGAACGGGGCCCGGAAACCGCTGACATCCTGCTGGCCGACGCCCTGCCGCATTTGGGCCCGCGCGATCGCGGCCTGTGCCAGGAGCTGGTGCTCGGCGTCATCCGGCATCGGGCCGCGCTGGATTGGTTGATCGACCAAAAAACCAACGGGCGTCGCCAGCAGGCGCTCGCGCAAATTCTGTTGCGGCTTGGTTTATACCAGATTTTCTGGCTCGATCGCATCCCCGGCCACGCCGCCGTGAACGAAACGGTCAACCTCGCCCGCCGGCACGATCTCGGCCCGCAAGCGGGATTTCTCAATGCCGTGCTCCGAAATTGCCTCCGCGAAATGGACGACTGGCGCGCGCGACTGGACGATCTCCGCCGTGAACGCCCGGCCATCGGCCACTCCCATCCGCAATGGCTCGTGCAACGCTGGCAGGATCGCTGGCCGGATTATGACAAACTCCTTGAGTGGAACAACACCCCCGCGCCCGTTTTTGCCCGCCGCAATCCGTTGCGCGCCACCGCCGCCGAGTTGGAGGCGCAATGGGAAAAAGAGGGCGCAACCTTCGCGGCCGTGAAACGCGATTGGCTTGGCTCTCACGAAATGTATCAATTAAAAACCGAACGCTCGCCTGCCGCACTGGACAGTTTTGGCGAAGGGAAATTTTATGTGCAGGATCCGAGCACGCTCGTTTCGGTGTACGAACTCAACCCGCAACCGGGCGAAAACATTCTCGACCTCTGCGCTGCGCCCGGCGGCAAGTCCACCGCCATCGCGGAACGAATGAACAACGAAGGCAGCGTGCTCGCCATCGACCTCAATGAAGCCCGCCTCGGACGCTTGCGCGAAAACATCTCGCGCCTCGGCCACACTTGCATCCAGCCCAAGCCGCTGCACGGCATTGACCTCAAAAACGCCGGGCCCTTCGATCGCATTCTCGTCGATGCCCCCTGCTCCAACACCGGCGTGATGCGCCGCCGCGTGGACGTCCGCTGGCGGCTGCACGCGCGCGAACTGGCCGTGCTGGCCCGCACGCAACTGGATTTGCTCCAGCGCGCCGCGCGCCTGTTGCCCGTGGGTGGCACGCTCGTTTACAGCACGTGCAGTTTGGAGCACGAGGAAAACGAAGCCGTCGTGGAAAAGTTTTTGCACAAGCGTAAAGATTTCGAGCAGGAAATCGCCCGCACAATTACGCCGATGAATGACGGGGTGGACGGCGCATTTGTCGCGTGTCTGCGCCGCGTGGAAACAGGAACTACTGCGCCGGAACCAGCAGCTTGCTAATCGGCGCGTGGTCATCCGTGAGCACCAGCGATTTTGCCGCGCTCAGCGGTGCATTCGCCTGAATGCGCCCCAACCGTGGCCCGAAGTGCGCGGGCAATTTCGGCTGTGCACGCCGCAGCAAATCCACTCGCGCCCGCAGAGTCGCGCTGGTCAACCCGCCGGATTTCGCCTTCACCCCCACCAGCACAATGTTGCGCGAATCGGCTGCCGGGAAATGGTACACGTGCGGGAAAACCGTTTTCATCGTGCGATACATCGACCCCACGATATCCGCGCGCCACTCATTGTACGTGCCAATCACGTTGTACGCGAGCACTCCGTTGGCCGTGAGATCCTCCGCCGCGAGTTGGAAAAATTCTTTGGTCGCCAAGTGATAGGGAATGAATGAGCCGTAGGTGTTCGACGAATACGCATCCATCAAAATCGCCTCGTATTTCCGATCCTTGTTGCGGCGCAAATAACCGCGCCCATCGCTGATGTGAATGGTATGAGTTTTTGTTTCCTTCACCCCAAACCATTCCTTGGACACCTTAGCCACCGCGGGATCCAGCTCCACGGTGTCCACGTGCACAGTTGGGTAATAATGCTGGAACGCGCGTTGCGTGCTGCCGCCGCCCAGTCCCATCACCAGCACGCGCTTGGCTTTGGGATTCCAGAGGAGCGGCATTTGAAAATAATCGGTGTACTCAAAATGCCCAAGCAACGGATTGGCAATCAGCAACCGCGTTTCCATCGAGCCATTGAAGCGCAGCATTCGATAGCCGCCTTGGTCTTCCACCACAATTTGATTGTGCGCCGATTGGCTGCGATGCCGCACGGCACCCTCCGCTGCCGCTGCGCAAAGCAGCAGCAACGCCAGCATCATTCGTCCTGTAATTCTTCCGGCCATTGCCAATCAATGAGACAACATAACCCACCCAGCCCCAAAGTCAACGCCCCGGTCAGTTGAAAAATTTGTGTGGTGGTAAAAAGATCGATCAGCACATAAGCCGAAATAAATACGCCCGCAATGCTGCCCACCGTGCTGGCCGCGTACACCAGCCCGCTCACCGTCCCCACGTGCGCCACTTGCCGCGCCGCCAGCCGCACCATAAACGGCGAAATCATTGCCAGCACAAAACACGGAAATAAAAACACCACCGCACTGCCGATCGCCGGATCGAGCTTGCGCCACAGTGCAGGAATTTCTGAAGGCGCCGCGTCATCGACCGGCGGCGCGGGCAACGCGTTGGCGGCGTTGTTTGTGTTGCCCTCCAAAAAATCTTTGGGCAGTTCGGAAAGCAAGTTTGTTTCTGTGATAACCGGTTCCGCGGACGCCTCTTTTGGCGCGGCAGCATTTTCGTGCCGATCGACGATGCTGTTCAACACACCCGGTGCCATCTGCGGAATCAGCAATATAAAAATCCCCGCCGGCGCCAGTAGCAGTGACAGAAAGCGCGCCTTTTTGAATCGATCCGCCAAGTGCCCGCCCACGCCGTAGCCGAGCGCCAGCGCCAACATCACCATTCCGATTTGGCTGGTCCACACGTAAAACGCCCCGCCAAACCACGGTTGCAAATATCGCGCGCCGACAATTTCCAGCACCATCACCGCAAAGCCGCCGAGCAAAACCAGCGCCCCCAAGGCGAGGGTGCGTCCGCGTGGCCCTGTGTTTGCCCCGTCCATTTTAGGGGAAGACCGCCACCGTGAGGCCCGTGCGTTCGCGCACGATGGCCGCCATTGTTTCCAATTCCGCCAAATCCAATTTGGTGGCAAACGCCTCCGGGGTGGGCCGCGCCACGGTGTACAAATGCACCTCACTGATTTGGCCGCCACCCGCGGTGAGCTCGTTGAGCCGTCCGCAATACGCCGCCAATTCTGCGTCGCTCATTGCCTCGCCGTGGACTTTCAGAAAAAGACTCTGGATGATCATCGCGCGCGCCTTCGCGGTGGCCAGCAGGTTGTCGAGAATGCGCTGGAATTTGACGTTGGTGCGGTTGACGCGTTTGAAATACGCCTCGGTGCCGGCATCGAGTTTGCCCCACACTTCACCTTCGTGCGCGTCCATTAGCTCCAAGCCCTGCTTTACGTTCGCCTTGTCTAGTCCGGCGGCGTCGGTGATGAGGACGATTTGCGTGGCGCCCAGGTCTTCCGACTGTTTCACATCCACCACGGTTTGCACGCACTCGGCGAAATTATGAATCATTGTGGGCTCGCCGTCGCCACTGAAGGCGATGTCCTTCACCTCGCGCGTGAGCCACGGGACTTCGTCAAACTTGGGTTCCTTCGCCAAGCCGCCGTCTTTGGCAAAACGAATCATCGCGGTCAGCTCATCCTTCATTTGGCGAAGATCTACTTCCGTGACCGCGCCCGGGATTCGGCGATCCACCTCGCAATAAATGCAGTCGAAATTGCACACCTTGTCGGGGTTGAGATTCACGCCGATGGAAAGCCCTTTGCTGCGGCGCGAGATGACGGGATACACAAACGTAAAATCCGAGAAGTGCCGCGTGTGATCCTGCACCGCCGCCCAGCTTGATTTGATTTCCATGGCACCTTCGTCCATGCGCGATACTGTACGCCGACTGCGGTCCCGTGCCAACGCTCAAGCGTGTCACGCCCCGAATCGATTTGTAACTTTGCCGTAAGTGCGTGACTTTCCGTCTCCGCCAAACTGCTCCCACGTGTGGAGTTCGCCCTCGCGGTATTCTGAACGAAAGCTGGGCGAACCGTCTTCGTGCCAGCCCTGCCAAATGCCTGCGCGGCGATTGAGGATAAAGAAGCCTTCCATCTCTTTCTTGCCGTTGGAGTGGTAAAAAACGACCGAGCCGTGCTTTTTGCCGCGGATTAATTCCGTCTCCTCGCGCAGCTGCCCCTCCTCGTCCCAGCGCTGCTTCAGCCCTTCTCGATGTCCGTCGACTAGCTTGTATTTTAGCTGTGGTGTGCCATTCGGGTATTCCACGATGACGGTGCGATTGTTTAAAAGATACCGCTCGCGCGCCTTGTGTTCTGATTCTTCCTTCTCCTTGCGTTCTCGTTCTCTGGCCTCACGCTGTTCTTTCTCGTTCCGTTCCTTATCTCGCCGCATCTTCTCGGCAAACTCGCGTTCTTTGCGTTCGCGCTCCTCGCGTTCCAAACGCCCTTTATGCTGTAAATACCATCCTGCGTAATCAGCCGCGGCCACCCCGTCGGGCCATGAATCTATCTCTTCACTTTTGGATTGCCAAGTGGACCGGCGCATCCAATCACTCCATTGGTCACACCGCTCGTCCGCCAGATCCGCCTGACTGATGCGTTCGGGCCACTCGGCCGGATCCATCTGGTAAATACGCACCATCCAGTCATAAAGATCCCGTCGCATAAATTTCACCATTTCAGACCGCTCAAAGAATGCCTCCGTGGCGCAGGTTAAAAACTCAGCTTTATCGGTGGTGGCATATTTGCGAATGATTTCGTTGCCTGTTTTCTTCTCCCATGCGTTGCAAATATCCGCGTATTCTTCTTCAAGGAAAAGTTGGTAGTCAAACCTGGCGGCCTTGCTGTCAAAGTGCGGAACACTATCAAAATCGGAATCTTTGTAATCGAGCATGTGGCCGAACTCGTGTAACGTGAGGTTATGATTGTCGATTCCATCCCTCATCCCGTATCTTGTGCTCTCCCACCGCTGCCGAATGGTTCCCCCCGGCTCTGCCCATCCTGCACATTTGTCGCCGTCCTTTGCCACTAGGTACTTTTCATGGAACACAAAAGTATGGAAATGCTGGTAATCCTTCTTGGATCGTCGCGCGATCAAAAGACAGGCTTCGCATGCGACGCAGACTTTTTGCATTTCCTTGTCGGGTCTGTAGCCCACCCAATCCTCCCATTTCCAGAACACCTTTTCGACAAACCACGGGATCATTTCTTCCAACACCAATGTCAGATCTTCCGGCAACCGCCGATACAACGCCACGTTTTTCTCAAGGATATCCCGCCACTTCGGCTTGAAGCCGGGCGGAAATGGGGCAGGGTGAGAAACGATGGCCATGGAGAGAGGCCATTACGCAATGAAGCGGATTTGTTTCCAAGCAAAAAGGCTACATGCCCATCACTTGATATCCGCAATCGACATAGAGCACTTGGCCTGTGATCGCCGCCGCGCCGTCGCTGGCGAGGAAGGTGCCGGTGGCGCCCAGCTCTTCGGGCAGCACATTACGCTTGAGCGGCGCGTGCGCTTCGTAATGTTTAAGCATGCTGCTAAAACCCGCTATGCCACGCGCGGCTAACGTATTTACCGGTCCTGCACTGATACAATTCACGCGGATTTTTTGCTCACCCAAATCGCTGGCCAAATAACGCGTGCTCGCTTCGAGCGCAGCCTTGGCCACGCCCATCACGTTGTAATGCGGGATCACCTTTTCCGCGCCGTAATAACTCATCGCCACAACGCTGCCGCCTTCGGTCATCAACGGAGCCGCCGCGCGGGTCAGCGCCACCAACGAGTACGCACTCACATCATGCGCCACGCGGAAGGCCTCGCGAGTGGTAGCCACAAACGTTCCCTCGAGCGCTTCCTTCGGCGCGAAGGCCACCGCGTGCAGCAACAAATCCAGCTTGCCGCCAAACTTGTCGCCCACTTCGTTGAACACCCGATCAATGTGATCATCCTGCGTCACATCGCATTCGGTAATCAGCGTGTCATCGCCAAAAGTCTCCGCCAATTGGCTCACGTTATCTTTCAGCCGTTCGCCTTGGTAGGTGAACGCCAGATTCGCGCCCGCCTCTTTCCACGCCTGCGCAATCGCCCACGCGATGGATCGCTTGTTCGCCACGCCGAAAACGACGCCTGTTTTGCCCGATAAAATTCCCATAACGCCGTCAGCCCTACGGAAAACCAGCCCGCGGTGCAAGGCACAAATTCACGAGGCGCGCAGGTAGGACGTACTCTCCGAGCGCGGCGCGGCGGTTTCGGAAAAGCCCCCCTACCTCTGCGTTGAAAACTTCCCGCTCACCGGCTACCTTCGCCCAATGAAACGCCGCGTGTATCTTGACCATCTTTCGGGCACTCCCCTTGCGCCCGAAGTACGCGAGGCAATGCGACCGTTTTTCGAGGAGCATCACCACGGCTTAGCCGCACGCGAAGCCATCGCCACCGCCCGCGAACAATGCGCCCAACTCATCGGCAGCTCTCCCGAAGAAATCCTCTTCGCCAGCAGCGGCACCGAGACCAACAACCTCGCCGTAAAAGGCACTGCCTTCGCCCAACGCGAACGCGGAAACCATATCGTGCTCTCGAACATCGAGCATCCGTCCATCGAGCAATCCGTCGCGTGGCTGGAGGAAAATGGATTCACCGCCACGCGCGTGCCCGTGGATGCCGAAGGGTTTATTTCACCCGCGGCCATTGCCGAAGCTTTCACGGACAAAACCATCCTCATCGCCACCCACCACGCCAGCCACGATCTCGGGACAATCCAAGACATCACCGCCATCGGCGCCCTCGCCGCCGAACGCGCCATTCCGTTTATGGTCGACGCCACCGCGAGCGGCCATTGGCTGCCCATCGATGTGGCCGCCGCAAATATCGCGCTGCTCACCCTCGCCCCCCATCGCTTTAGCGGACCGCAAGGCGCGGGCATTTTATATCGCAACCGCCGTGCGCCGCTCGCGGCAATTATCCACGGCGGCGCGCAGGAAGACGGCTTCCGTGCGGGCACGGAAAACCTCCCCGTCATCATTGGCGCGGGAGCCGCCGCCGCGTTGCCCCCGATCGAAGTCTCCGCACTGCAGCGCCAATTGCACGAAGGTTTGCTGAAAACCATCGGGCCCCTTCGGCTCAATGGTGCGGCGCTGGGCGCGGGTCGTTTGCCCACGCACCTCAATTATTCCATCGATGGCATTGAGGGTGAAGGGCTGGCACTCGCACTGGATTTGCAGGGCATCGCCATTGCCAGCGGCGCGGCGTGTGTCACCAAAAATCTCGCCGTGCCGCCTGCGCTGACGGCAATCGGGCTTGACGCCGCATCGGCCAAAGGCAACGTTCTCCTCTCCCTCGGCCGCGACACCACGGCAGCGGACATCGACCACGTGCTGGAAGTCATTCCGAAACAAGTTGATAAACTCCGCAGCTTGTCGCCCGCGTGGGACGCTTGAAATGAGTTTAGAACAATCCATCGAAGACGCCCTCAAAGGCGTGAACTATCCCGGTTACTCGCGCGACATTGTGTCGTTTGGCCTCGTGAAAAATATCGCGTCCGCCAATGGCTCCGCCAGCATCGCGCTTGAGCTCACCACTCATAACCCCGAAATTGCCGCCCAACTCAAAGCCGCCGTCGAATCCGCCGCGACCTCCGTGGACGGTATCAACCGCGCGATGGTGCAAATCAAAATGCCGCCCGCCGGCGAAGCTCCCGCCAGCGGTCAAGCCGGGCCCAATCGCGTGCCGGGCATCAACAAAGTCATCGCCGTTGCTTCCGGCAAAGGCGGTGTGGGCAAGAGCACTTGCGCGGTGAACCTCGCCTGCGCACTGGCCCAAAACGGCGGCGAAATCGGTTTGCTCGATTGCGACATCTACGGCCCGAGCGTGCCGTTGATGATGGGCGTGGACGAACGGCCACTGGTGAGCCCCGAAGAAAAATTGGTGCCATTGATGAGCCACGGCGTGAAGCTGATGAGCATGGGGTTTTTGTTGGACGGCGATCAGCCGGTCATCTGGCGCGGGCCGATGATTATGAAAACCATCCAGCAGTTTGTGATGCAAGTGGACTGGGGCACGCTGGATTATTTGCTAATTGATCTGCCGCCGGGCACGGGCGACGCGCAACTTTCACTTTGCCAAACTGTGCCGCTCGATGGCGGCGTCATTGTCACCACTCCGCAGGAAGCCTCGCTCGGCGTGGTCCGCAAAGGCATTGCAATGTTCGATCGCGTGAATGTGCCGATCCTCGGCATCGTAGAAAATATGAGCTACTTCACCGCGCCCAATGGCGACCGCATCGAAATCTTCGGCCACGGCGGAGGCGCGGCGGAAGCGGAGCGGCAAGAAACAGCCTTCCTCGGCGAGGTGCCGCTGTTTACCGAAATCCGCGAAGGCGGCGATGCCGGCATTCCGGTGGTGGTCAAATCCCCCGAAGGCGCGCCGGCGCAGGCCTTTGGCAAAGTTGCCGCGGCATTGCGCGAGACGCTCGATTAGCACTTATCCACTCTATTCACCCGTTGTTCACCGGTGGTTGGGGACAATTTGGTGCGGAATTCGCTTTTTTTCCTGAAAAAAGTGTTGTTTGTCTTGAACAGACGGTGCTACCTTCCCGTCCCATTTGGCGGAGAAATCCCGATGGCCAAGTCCACTGACAATCAGGAATTGCTGAAGCGCTCGTCGCTGTACCGCGAATTTTTGGCGGAACGCGAGGAGATCCTGCGGCACAAGTGGATTGAATCCGAGAAGGCCGGCATCGACGTCGGCTTCGAGGAGGCACTCACGGGATGGATGCTAAAGCACCGCTCCGAGTGGCGCAAACGCCGGCACGCCGCCCGGCAGTGTGTGTAAATTTTGAAGCCCTTTAACGCGGTCCCGCGAGGCCGCCAAGGACGATGAAGAAACGAAACGGATTTTATCCGCGTTGGATTCACGTGCAATCAAGCACGCGAAAACGGCGCGGCTTTTTTTATGGCTGACCCAAACGCATCGCGCACCGTGCTCGAAGCCGACGCCCTTGCGCGCGCGTGGCGGCGCGTGGCGCACGAGATCGCAGAAGCCCACGCGGACGGGGGCACCATTTTGCTCGTGGGCATCCAACGCGGCGGAGTCGCGCTGGCGCAGCAGCTCGGCAAAACGCTCACCGGCATTTATGGTCAACCCGTCGCCGTGGGTTCGGTGGAGCCGGGCTTGCACCGCGATGATCTTTCCCAGCGCGGCATGGCCGAACTGCGCCCCACCGAGTTGCCCGCCGATTTGGCAAACAACGTGGTGGTGCTCATCGACGACGTCCTCAGCACCGGCCGCACCGTACGGGCCTCCATTGATGCCGTGATGGGCTTTGGCCGGCCGCAGTGCATTCGGCTGGCGGTCCTCATTGATCGCGGCCATCGCGAGCTGCCCATCCGGCCGGATTTCGTCGGCAAAAATCTCCCCACCCATCCCGACGAGCACGTGGAAGTGCGCACGGCCGATTCCGGTGCGCCCATCGCCGTCACGATTAAAAAATGAGTTGGCATCGCAAACATCTGCTGGACATCGAAAGCCTCAGCGCCGAGGAACTCACCACCGTGCTCGACACTGCGCGTGAATTCAAAGCCGTGGGCGAGCGCGACATCAAAAAAGTCCCCGCGCTCCAAGGCAAAACGGTGGTGAACTTTTTTGTCGAACCCTCCACCCGCACGCGGGTGAGCTTTGAACTTTCCGCGAAGCGATTGAGCGCGGACATCATCAATTTTTCCGCCGACGCCTCGTCGTTCCAAAAAGGCGAGAGCCTCAAGGATACCGCGCGCACGCTCGAAGCACTCAATGCCGACATCATCGTCATCCGGCACAAGGCCGCCGGAGCGCCGCATTTCCTCGCGCGCTTTCTCAATGCCCACGTCGTCAACGCTGGCGACGGCGCGCACGAGCACCCCACACAGGCACTGCTTGACGTGTTTACCATTCGCGAAAAGAAGGGCGACATCGCCGGACTCAATGTCACCATCCTCGGTGATATTTTGTTCAGCCGCGTGGCGCGCTCCAACATTTGGGCCCTGCGCAAGCTCGGCGCAAACGTCACCCTCTGTGGCCCAAGCACGCTCGTGCCGCGCGTCTTCGAGCAAATGGGATGTCGCGTCACTTACGATCTTGATGAAGCATTGGCCGGCGCCGATGTCATCAACCTCCTGCGCATCCAGCACGAACGCCAGCGCAAAACGATGTTCCCCAGTATCGGCGAATACGCCCGCCTCTTCGGCCTCAACCGCGCACGCCTCGCCAAAGCGAAACCCGACGCCCTCATCATGCATCCGGGCCCAATGAACCGAGGTGTGGAAATCGAAAGCGAACTCGCCGACGGCAACCGCGCCGTGATTTTAGAACAAGTCACCAACGGCATCGCCGTCCGGATGGCGGTGTTATACTTAGTGAACGGCGGAAATGCCGAAGAGCTTTAGAGGCTAATAGGAGGGACGCATTCCACCTCGTCCCATTTTTCAGACACGGATTTCACAGATTTTCACGGATGGTTTAATCTGTGCGAATCTGTGAAATCCTTGTCCTAGTTTCGGGTAAGGGGGAACTCGACCCTCCCATCACAAATTCTCGTCCAACACCGCTTGGCTCGCTTCGGCCACTTCGGCGTGGAGCGAGCGCCCGTGGCTGTCCATCGTAACGACGGCTGGGAATTGATTCACTTCCAATTCCCAAATCGCCTCCGGGCTGCCAAACTCTTCCAGGAAATACACAGCTCGCACTTGGGTGATGTGCTCGGCCAACACTTGCGCTGCGCCGCCGATGCCGTGCAAATACACGCCGCCATTTTCCGCGCAGCCCGCGAGCGTTTTCGAGCCCATCCCGCCCTTGCCAATCACGCCGCGCACGCCGAATTTTTTCATAATATCCGCTTGATACGGCTCCTCGCGAATGGAAGTCGTGGGGCCGGCCGCAGTCACTTTCCATTCGCCCGCGTCATCCTTCACCACCACCGGGCCGCAATGATAAATGATGCTGCCCTCCAAATTCACGTCCCCGGGAAGCTCGCCCCCTTCGTGCAAATATTTATGAACCGCATCGCGCCCGGTAAAAACTACACCCGAAATCGCCACCGGATCGCCAACCTTCAGTTCGCGAATCTTTTCTTCGGATATCGGCGTGGTGAGTTCGGTCATTTTAATAAATCCACTCCGTGATTTCTCCTCCGTCATCCAACGTCGCACCGTGGCGGCGGAAGGCCCAGCACATGTAGCTGACGCTGACGAAGTACGAAGCGGGCACGCGATTGGCGGCGCAAATTTTTACTCCGAGCAAGGTGGTGTTGCCGCCGAAACCCATCGGGCCGATGCCGAGTTTGTTTGCGGTGGTGAGAATGTCTTTTTCCAGCGCAGCCAATTCGGCATTTTCATTTTCGTCATCAAGGTCGCGCAGGAATTGTGTTTTCGAAAGCTCATAGCCGGTGGCGCGATCGCCGCCGATGCACACGCCAAGGATGCCCGGGCCGCAGCCTTTGCCTTGAGCTTGTTGCACGGCATCGAGAATGACCTTGCGGCAGCCGTCGAGGTCGCGATTCGCGTTCAGCTTCGTGTTCGGCAGCGAGTATTGCGCACCAACGTTTTCGCAGCCGCCGCCTTTAAGCACGAGCCGCACGGTGACGCTTGCTTCACGGGTTTGATGAAAATGAAAGGTGGGCGCGCCGGGGCCGATGTTGGTGCCGTCATTTTTACCGGTGAGCGAATCCACAGAATTTTGCCGAAGGAAACCGCGCTTCGTCGCTTCGGTGACCGCCGCGCGCGCGGTGTCGCCAAATTCCATTTGATCGTACCCCACCGGACAATCCACATAAAAAAGCACGCTGCCGGTATCCTGACACAACGGCTGGGATTTCTCTTTGGCGAGCGCGATGTTGCGCTCAATGATTTCCATCGCGTTCTTGGCGATGGTATCCTGCTTTTCGTTTTCGAGCGCCGCGAGGATGGCGCGCTGCACGTCATCGGGAATCTCCGCCGATGTGCGGCGGATGATTTCGATCAGCGATTCAAACAGCGGACCCATTGCGGCAACACGTTAAAGCCCAGACGCGCCAGTGTCAATCGGGGGACGGTTGGCGTTGACCTCGGCGCGGCAAGCGGGCAACGTGCCGCCGTGATGAGCAAGGGCCCCAAAAGCAAAGATGCAAAATCCAGCAAATCCAGCACGCCCAAGGCGTTGCCGTTGCCTGTGACCGTTCCGAAGTGGCCGTTCCTATTGGCGGACATTATTTTCATTGGACTCGCCTATTGGATCAGCACGCTCATCGACGGCCCTGCGCAACAGTGGCACATCTCTAGCATTTTAGTGTGCGCCGGATTGGGCGCGGCGTTTGCAGTGGCGCCGTTTTATTTTGAGTATCGCGCGGAAGCCAAGGCGGTGGAGATTGCCCAGCTCACCACCGTGGCCAAGGAGGTCAACAACATGGAAACCGTGGCCGCTCAAATTTCCGAAGCCACCGCCAGCTGGAATGCTGTGCAGGAATCCTCCGGCCAAACCGCTCAGCTTGCAGAAGAGATTGCCGCCGGCATCGCCGCCACGGTGAAAGAGCATCACGAGTTTATGGCCAAGGCAGGCAATGACGAACACGCCACGCTGAAGCTCGAAGTGGAAAAACTGCGCCGCGCCGAACAGGATTGGGCGTCGACACTGGTGGGCCAGCTCGATTTGATTTTTCGCCTCGAACGTTCAGCCGCTGCGTCCGGCAAAGAACCGTTTATGCAAACGATGGCCACCTTCCAGGGCCAATGCCGCGAGCTCGCCAAACGCGTGGGCCTGGTGGCGTTTGAAGCGGACGCAGATGCTGCTTTTGACGCTGAACATCACGCCGTACTCGATAACGAGCCCAAGCCCACCGATGGCGACAAGGTCACCGAAACCCGCCTGCCCGGCATCCGCCTCCAAGGCCGGTTGATCCGCAAGCCGTTGGTGTCGGTAGCTTAATCCGATACGCTGGCTTTGCGGCTGGCGTGCGCGCATACGCCGCGATCACTCGCGACGATAAATTCCAAAAAATCCCCCGCTTGGGGCCCCACGGTTTCTTTCAATAATTCCGCCGCCTTTTCGCCTTCCAAAAACACCCGGCGATAGCACGCCTTTAACATCGAGCGCTCCTGCGCTCCCACGCCCGCACGGCGAAGGCCAACGATGTTGAGGCCGCATAATTTGTTCACGCCGAACCCCATCGTGTAGGGCGGCAAATCCTGGCTCACCGCGGCGTTGCCTTGCATCATCGCCAGCGTCCCGATGCGCACGAATTGATGCACGGCGCAGTTGCCAGAAAGAAATACGCGATCGGCAATCACCGCGTGCCCGCCCACGAGCGCGCCATTGGCGAAAATGTTGTGGTCGCCCACCACGGCGTTGTGGCCCACATGACTGGCCGCCATAAAAAAATTGTGGCTGCCGATGATGGTGTCTTCTTCTGGCGAGTTGGATCGATGCAGCGTGACGTGCTCGCGAATCACATTGTCATCGCCAATGCGTAATCGCGTCGGTTCGCCCGTGTATTTCAAATCCTGCGGCGCATCGCCCAACACTGCGCCGGCGTGGATGCGATTATTTTTGCCCAGCGTGATTTCGCCTGTGAGATGAATGTGAGGCCCAATGACGCAGTCCGCGCCCACCGTCACTCCGGAGTCAATGACGGTGTACGGTCCAACGGAGACGGTTTCGTGCAGCTCGGCTTTGGGGTCGATGATAGCGGTGGGATGAATCATAAGAATGGTTGGGAATGACCAATGACCAAAATCCAATACCCAAGGAATGCCCCAATCCCAAGCCCCAAATTAGATTATTGAAAGTTGGGCATTGGGGTTTCCTTGGTCTTTGGGCCTTGGTTGTTGGAACCCGGTTATTTGTAAATGTACCCGTGCTCTTTCAGAGAAAAATAATCGCGCGCGCGGTCGGTGGTGCGTTGGCCGAGGATGACGTGGTCGAGCACTTCGATTTTTAAAAGTTGCCCGGCGCGCACGAGATCGCGGGTGACGGTGATGTCCGCTTTGGACGGTGTGGGGTCGCCGCTGGGATGATTGTGGACGAGGATGACGGCGGAGGCATTGGCGGCCACGGCGTGGCGGAAGACGTCGCGGGGGTGGACGATGGCGGCGTCGAGTGTGCCGTTGGAGAGATGCACTTTGCGAATGAGGCGGCGGCGAGTGTTGACGAAGATGGCATAAAAATGTTCGACCTCGTAAGGGCGGCACTCTTCGCGCAAAAGTTCTGCAACGGAATCCGGCGTGTCGAGCACCGGCGCGGATTCTCGAATCTCCGCTGCCATCCGACGCGCGAGGGTAAAGGCGCTTTGCAGCGCGATGGCTTTGTCGCGGCCGATGCCTTTGATGGTTTGCAATTCCTCCAGCGTGGCTTGGGAAAGGGCACTAAGGGTCCCAAATTGGTGGACCAATTCTGTGCCCACATCCACTGCTGATTTTCCCTGCAGACCGGTGCGCAAAAGAATGGCGATGAGTTCCGCATCGGAAAGCGCGTCCGGCCCCAGCTCGGCCAATCGTTCACGCGGACGCTCGCGGTTTGGTAAATCTTTGATGCGCGTGGCAAGAGTCATTAGGAGAGAATGATCCTGTTTTTATATTCTGCAAGGGTTTTTTGGTAAGGACACGCGCTGCGCGTCTCTACCGAGTAAAGCGGGCGAACTCCGCTTGGGCGTGTTCGGGGATGCGGGCTTTGAGGTGGACGGTGTCGCCTTCGTAGCTTTCCTCATCCACTTGGCCCAGCGCGCGGATGCGGGCAAGCGTGGCCCCATCGCTGGCAGGAACTTGCAACTCAAGGCACGGACGAATTGGCCGCAGCATTATGCCCAGCTCGGCTTGGAGGTCATCAAGCCCTTCGCCGGTTTTGGCGGAAACGCACACCGCGTGCGGGTATTCGGACAACCAATGGAGGTTGCCGTTGCGTTCGGGGAGTTGATCGATTTTGTTGAAGACCATCAGTGTCGGCTTGTCGTCCGCAGCAATTTCCTTGAGCACTTCGTTGACTGAATTAATTTGGTCGGCGGCTGACTCGCTGGAAACATCGACCACATGCAACAGCAAATCCGCTTCGACCACTTCCTCGAGCGTGGCTTTGAATGATTCCACGAGTTGATGTGGCAACTTGCGGATGAAGCCGACGGTATCGCTGAGCAGCGCGTTTTGATTGGTCGGCAAATTGATGCGGCGCGTGGTGGGATCGAGCGTGGCGAAGAGCTTGTCCTCGGCCAACACCTCCGCGCCGGTGAGCGCGTTGAGTAGCGTAGATTTGCCGGCGTTCGTATACCCGACGATGGACGCAAGCGGCCATTGACTGCGCTGGCGGCCTTGGCGTTGGGTTGAGCGCACGCGTTTGACCTCCTTCAAATCGCGCCGCAATTTGGAAATGCGTTCCTGAATGCGGCGGCGATCCACCTCGAGCTGGCTCTCGCCGTCGCCCCGCATTCCGATGCCGCCTTTCTGCCGCGAAAGGTGCGTCCACAATCCCGTGAGCCTCGGCAGAATATGCTGCAGTTGCGCCATTTCGATTTGCATCCTGCCTTCCCGCGTGCGGGCGCGTTGGGCGAAGATGTCGAGGATGAGGGCAGTGCGATCGAGTACTTTGCAGTCAAACACACGCTCGAGGTTGCGCGTTTGGGCGGGTGAAAGTTCATCATCAAAAATGACGGTGTCGACGTCCCCGAGTTTGCATTCCTCTGCAAATTCCGCCGCCTTGCCTTTGCCAATGTAAGTGGCGGCGTGTGGGCGGTCGAGGCGTTGGGTGCCTTCGCCGATGATTTTCGCTCCTGCGGTACTGGCGAGCTCGGCTAATTCGGCCATCGTTTCGGCGAGGTCCGCGCCGTTGCGTTTGCTCAGTTCTGCGCCAATGAGAAAGACTCGTTCGGTGGCTCCAACTTGTTCCGCGAGGGCTTTCACTTGAGTTGATCAATCAAACGTTGCGCTGTTTCCGCCGCCGCCTCGTTGGCGGGCACGGTCAGCGTTTGTGCTCCGTGCAGTTTGCGAAACCACGTCATTTGTCTGCGGGCGAATTGCCATGTGCGTGACTTAACCAACGCGACGGTTTCCGGCAAGCCTTGTTCGCCGTTAAGGTGCCCAATAACCTGTCGATATCCGAGGGCTTGTTGCGCGACAGGATTGCCCTCCAGCGCTGAGCGCAGCGAACAAGTTTCTTCGACCAATCCGGCGGCAAACATCGCATCCACGCGGACATCGATGCGATGCCGCAAATCTTTGCGATCCCTTTCGAGCAGGAAAAAATTTGGTGGCACCTGGCCCGTCCATTCTGCGCGCTGTTCGGAAAACGGTTTGCCGGTGAGGCGAATGACTTCAACTGCACGCACCACGCGTCTTCGGTTTTGGCGATCGATGGTCGCGTGTGTGGCGGGGTCGCGCTCAAGCAATTCGGCCACGAGGGTTTCTAAATCCTCCTCTTCCAACGCTGTCCGCAGTGGTGCGTTCGCTTGCGGCGCTTCGCCCAACCCTTCAAGCCACGCGCTGAAATACAATCCGGTTCCGCCACAAAAAATTGGACTCTTTATTTTTTCGATGATTGTTTCTGTCCGCGTCACAAAACTTGCGGCATCGAAGGATTCGGTTAAATCAAGTATGTCGATGTGATGATGCAGGACGCGCGCAGTTTCTTCTGCGGAGGGCTTGGCCGTCCCGAGATTCAGACCCCGGTAAACTTGCATTGAATCGACGGAAATAATTTCTCCGTTTTTCTGTTGGGCCACCTCAAGCGCCACGGCGGATTTCCCGCTGGCGGTGGGGCCCGCGATGAAGACGGGTGCGCCCATCGATTAGGATTCCTTTGCGGTTTCCTCTTTTTCCTCTTCGTCCGGCGTTCCCTCGCGCCAGGCAAGGAGGAAGAGTAATCCCACTCCGACACAAATGCCCATATCCGCGATGTTGAACGCCGGGTATCCCAGCGGCGTGCCATCGCTGCGGATGATATAAAATCTAATAAAATCGATCACGTGTTGGTATGCCACACGATCGATGAGATTGCCAAGGATGCCGCCGATAAGTAGGCCGAATGCGAGCTTTCCGGTGGAGGTGTGGGTTTCAAAATGATAGCGAAACTTGATGAGCGCAATCAGTGCGACCGCCGAAAGCGCGGCAAGCGGGAGACTGCTTCCCTCAAACATACTCCATGCGGCGCCGGTGTTTTGCCAATTCACAAAGCGAAAAAATCCTTCAATCACTTCCTTTGTTTCTCCTGTGCCGAGTGCGCGGATGACCAACTGTTTTGAAATTTGATCTGCCGCCAACACGATGGCGGCCGTGATGAGGATGCGTTTTTCCTCAATGAACGGAACGGAGCCGCCGGTGGATTGCCGGTCTGCCGTGGGGGTTTCCATTTTGGCTAGTGATGCGTGCGCATCGGCATCAAAACGTAAAGGAAGGGCGTGTTGCTCTTGAGCACGCCGGGGCTGAGGCTGTCGGTGAGTTCAAAAAACACTTCGTCCCCTTCGAGCACCTTGAGGGGATCCATCAAGAACGTGGGGTTAAAGGCGACTTCGATTTCCGGGCCTTTGTATTTGATGGCGATGGATTCACGCCCGGATCCCACGTCGGGTGTGTTCGCGGTGATGGCGAGTGTGTCGTTGGCAAACGTTAGCTTTACGGAATTCGCTTTGTCGCTGGTGATTTGGTCCGCCCGCCGCAATGCGTGGTGGAGCTCCTCCTTGCCGAGCGTGATCCGTTCCTTGAATTCGGCGGGAATAACCTGTTTGAAATTTGGATAATTTCCTTCCACCAATTTGCTGTGTAATCTGATCGCTTCGCCGCCGTCCTGCGGGAGTGTGAATTCCACGTGCGTGTCTCCGAGGCGGATTTCCACTTCGCCCGTGCTTTGCAGTAGCCGTTGCAATTCGGCCACCGCTTTGTTGGGTACGATGAATGCCGCGTCGGTGCCGCCGTTGATTTCCTCTTCCACGAGCGCAAGTCGCCTTCCGTCCGTGGCCACCAGCGTAAGCCGTTCTTCGCTTATGACGATGTTGATTCCGTTAAGCACGTGGCGCGATTCATCGGTACTCACGGCGTATCCGGTTTTGCGAATCATCTCCTTGAATTTCGCCTGCTCCACTTTGATTGTTTCGCTCTTTTTAAATTTCGCTTGCTGTGGATATTCATCCGCTCCAATGCCGTTGAGCTTGTACTTCGATGCGCCGGCTTGAACCGTGGCCACCTCTTTTTCGCTTACCTCGATGTCAATTTCGTTCGCCTCAATTTCGCGCACCAATCCGAAGAGCCGTTTGGCGGGCATCGAGGTTGCTCCTTCGCGGTCGACCGTGGCGGGCACCGAGGCGTGCACGCTCACCTCAAGATCTGTGGCGCGCAGTTCCAGTCGTTTGGCTCCGGCGACGAGCAGTACGTTTGAAAGAATGGGAAGTGTGGACCGAGCGCCCACCACATTTTGGACGGCCTGCAATCCGCTGGCGAGGTCTTCCTTGGTTACCGAGATTTTCACAAAGGCTAATTAGATGAATGTTTCAAACAGTATCACACTATTATTAAGGGCCGTGGATAAGGCCAACAACTTGCGGAGTAAAGGCGGAGCGGCAGGAAAAAGCCAGAAATTTCGGCAAAGAGCAGGGGATAAAAATGGTGGCAAAAACCGGCAAGTCGGAAAAGCAGGGGGAAAAAGAGTTGATGGGCAAAAATCATCGAGTGATTCCCATCTTATTAGCAGAACGACAACGCTCGATAACGAGCGGGATAATTTCACACGCTGCGGCAATTTCATCAGGGGAAGTTTCACGCCCCAGGGAAAGGCGCACCAACGCATTGGCCGCGGCCGCGGGGGCGCCCATTGCCAGAGCCACGTGAGAAGGGGTGACCGAACCGCTGGCGCATGCCGAGCCGGCAGAGGCGCAAAGCCCTTCCAAATCGAGGCCGCTTAACAGGGCAATGCTATCAGTGTTTTCAACGGTAAAAGAAATAGTGTTGGGCAAACGCATGGCCGGATCGCGATCGCCAAGGAACGAGGCGCCGTCGGAGGCGTCCACCATATCAATCAAATTAGCAGCAAGCGGGGCGAGCGATTCCATAGGGAAAACAGGGTTTGGAAAAAAGCGGACAATCGCTTCCGCGAGGCCGATGATGCCGGGGAGATTCTCGGTGCCGGCGCGGCGTTCGTTTTCGTGCGGGGCGCCGTGGACGATGGGATCGGGCAACAAAGGAGATTTTGCGTAAAGCAGTCCTGCGCCATTGGGGCCGTGAAATTTATGGGCGCACACGGAAACCAAATCCGCATTGAAATCCGCAATGCCGCCGAGCGGGATTTTGCCAAAACACTGGACGGCGTCCGTGTGGAAAACCACGCCTTTATTCGCGCACAATTCACCAATTTCCGCAACCGGTTGCAGCGTGCCCACCTCGTTATTGGCGGCCATAATGCTGACCAAAACCGTATCGGGCCGAATCGCCTCGCGGACAGATTCCACCGACACGCGGCCCGCGGAATCCACGGGCAGAAAAGAGACCTCGAAACCCTCGTTATTCGCAAGATATTCACAGGGTTGCAGCACCGCGTGATGTTCCACAGCGGAGGTGATGATGTGCCGGCCTTTATCGCGTAGTTGGCGCGCCATCCCGTGCAAAGCGAGGTTGGTGCTTTCGCTGCCGCCGCTGGTGAAAATGATTTCGCTGGGCTTACACTTCAGCGTGGCGGCGACGCGATCGCGCGCGTCATCGAGCAACGACCGGGCGCGCTGCCCCACGTGATGCACGCTGGAAGGATTGCCCCAAACCTCATCGAAGATCGGCAGCATCGCCGCACGCACGTCAGCATCCAGCGGCGTGGTGGCGTTGTAATCCAAATAAATCGTGCGCACGCCCCGTGTTTACTCCATACTCGCAGCCGATGCCAGACTGGCTTCAAGTCATCCTGCTGGGCGTGGTGGAAGGCATCACGGAATTCCTGCCCGTTTCGTCAACGGGCCATCTGCTGCTGGCCGAACTGTGGCTCGGCGCGCGACCGGATCACTTCACTATTTGCATCCAAAGCGGCGCGGTGCTGGCGGTGCTCGCAGTTTTCCGTGAACGAGTGCGTTCTCTCTGGTTAAAAAGGAGCGAGGCCGAAACCCAAGATTACCTCAAAAAGCTCGGTTTTTCCTTTGTTTTAACAGGGGTCGGCGGGTTAACCCTCAAAGCAGCCGGATGGGAATTGCCCAACACATTCGCCCCCATCGGCTGGGCATTGCTCATCGGCGGATTGCTCTTCATCGCGTACGAACTGCGCCAACCCAAAAAAGAAGAGAGCGATGCAGAAGAAAATAAACTGCTGAGTCTCACGTGGACCATCGCGATCGCCTTTGGCTTAGCGCAGTTGGTGGCGATGGTTTTTCCCGGGGCTTCGCGCAGTGGCACCACGATTTTGATTGGCCTCATTCTCGGGATGGCGCGGCGTGATGCGGTTGAGTTTTCATTTTTGCTTGGCGTGCCCACGTTGCTAGCTGCGGGCGGATACGAACTCGCTTCAGCGTTAAAGGAAAACTCAAACGCCGTGATCAACGAATGGGATAGTCTCCTGCTCGGCACCGTGGCCTCGGCGGTGACGGCGTTTATCGTGGTAAAGTGGTTGCTTGGTTATTTGCAACGGAACACTTTTTTAGCCTTCGGTTGGTATCGCTTTGGGGCGGGGCTTTTGGTGCTGGGGATGGCGGCGATGGCTTAAAACACAAACGGCGAAAAGGCAGAAGTGGAAAAAATCGGACTTTTTCACCGATTTATCCACAGGCACAATGAAGGGCTAAAATTCGTAGATGAAATTGAGGTGAGCCCCGTGGTTATTATGGCGGCCATTGACGGGTTCATCGGTGTTATCCCAGCGATATTCCACGCGCGAGATGACGTTTTCCCAGATTTTGTAATTCAGCGTGAGCGTGAGGCCTTGGCCGTCGGTTTGCTCCGCAGCGCTTTCGCCGGAATACAGTTTGGAGCCTTCCTGATAAATTTCACCGCGAGCGGAGAGCGTGAGGTCCTCGGAAAACGTGCGGCCCACGTAGAGGCCAAAGACCGAATCGTCGTTGCCTGAGCCCGGCAAAATGCGCGAGTCGTGCGTGAGGCTGAGATTCCATTTCTCAGAATTCGGTAATAAGCCCAGGCCGAGATAAAGATTTTGAATGGGATCGCTCCCCGTGCGGTCGCGGCCATTGACGTAGCCCAACGAAAAACGCGAGCCACCTAACGGCCCGAGCGCTTCGGGCAGTTCCCACATCAAACCGGCAAGCAACGTCTTGCGGTCAGCGTTGGTGGCAGAGCCGTTGATGCGTGGGTCGTTGGTGTTTGCCACGCCGAGGGCGAATTGGTAGCGGCTGTCCCATTCGTAAAGCGCATCCACCCCCGGTCGACCCGTGCCCGGGAAAAAGGCAAGGATACCCGTGTGCACCGTCGGTTGAATCGTATAGCCCCACGAGCGCGTGTAGTGTGCATTGGCATTGTGATCGGGTGATTCAAAGCCAACGATGGAATTAAACGTGCCGATGCGCAGATCAAGGCTGGTCGTTTCGCCATCGGTGAGTGGGTTAACCAAGGGAAAGCGAAGCTCCAAATAAGCCTGTCTCAACTCCGCAGAATTCGAGGTGGAGCCCGTTTCCAAATCACTCGCATCCGGCCCGAGCCAGAGATCCACGCGATAGCCAGAATCTAAAAGCCAATTCTCCATCGGCCGATGCAGCGAGAGCGCCACCACATCCAGCGAAAACGCATTCGCGCGGCTCGTCGTCCCCGAAAGCCCATAAGCAAAATTCCCCGTGCCCGGCCCCCAATGGTAGCCCGTGCTCACATATCCCGAAAGCGAAGCCGAAGCCAGCAACGCCGGAGCAGACTCCGCCGCATCCTGTGCCCACACCACGCCATTCAGGAGCAACCCAAAAAAAATCAATCCACGCATCCTAACCTCCAGCCCCATTAAACACCCGAATCCCATTCGCATCAAGGCAACAAAAAACCCCCCCGGTTTCCCGAAGGGGTTTCAAAGGTTTCTAACAGTGAGTTAGAAAGTGTAGATCAAGTTCAACGCAACCACGTCCTGCGTATCATCAACAGAACCGGAGGTATCCACCGAATCATTGCGATACTCGATACGGGAGATAACATTATCCCAGATCTTGTGGTTCACGCCGACAGTGAAGGACTGAAGGTTATCAGCGTTGGCTGTTCCCAATCCTTGTGCGGCCCCAGAGGTAGTGTTGAGGTTGCCCGTTTCGTAACGAACGTTGATCGTGGTGTCTGCATTCAACGTGTAGTCGAGGTACAAACCAACAACGTTGGAGTCAGCTTCAATCGTCTCCTTTTCCACGTGATCCCAGACCAGTTTGATGCCGAGATTCGCAACCAACTCCGGTAGCTCAACGCTAGCGTAGTGATACGCGTCGTTGCCTTTTGAGGCACCATCGGCGTCACCTTGCACGAGGCCGTAGTACAGCTTAGTGCCAGCCAAGGCACCCGTGCCGGATGGCAAAGTGTAGGAAACAGTAGCAAGAAGAGTCTTGCTCGAACCAACACTTTTTGCGTTGATGGCAGCGCTCGTTGAGTTAGCCAGACCAAGACCAATTTGCAGGTCGTCAGTCACGGTGTAGGAAGCCAGCAAACCGGTGTGATGAGTCGGCTCAATCGCGAATCCCCAAGAATGAGTGTAGAACGGATTCTCGTTGTAGTTGTAGACTTCGTTGCCAACCACTGTGCCAAACTGACCAATTTTCAGGTCAATCCCACTGATCCGCAGATCAATGTTGGCCTGCATCAGCTCAACAGAGCCATCAGTCACGCCAGTGTCTGCGGTGCCAATGTCACCAGCAGCAGGGCCCATCCACAGCTCAACGGTGTAACCGGTGTCCATGGCGCCGTCGCCCTGTGCGGACGAAAGTTTCAAGTCAACCACGTCCATGCTGAACGCATTGCGGTCTTCAGCGGCCCGGAAGTAGCCTGTAGGGGCCGCGCCGTTGGTGCGTTTGTAGCCAGTGCTCACATAACCACTCAGGGTTGTGGAAGCGGCCACGGCTTCTGCGCCCGTGGCGGCATCTTGCGCCTGAGCGACAGACGAAAGGGACACGATGCCAGCGGCAGCGAGACCCATGGTCCATTTATTCATTTTCATATTTTTCATTTACTCCTGTTAGTAGGTGTTAACTTTATACTGCAGTTTACTGTATGGGGAAATGCCGAAGCATAAACCCCGCGCCCAAAAAGGCGCGTGGCGGTGTTAATAAGTTATTTCGCATCACCGATGCAAGCACATTTTCACAAAAAAATACGTGTCCGTACATTTTTAGAAGTTGATTCTTTACGACAAAAAACACAATTTCTCGGTTCGTGAAACAATCCATATTACGCGCGCTTACGATTTCATCGCTGGTTCTATTTTTGGGTCAAATTCAGGGGGCAACGGTGCCGGCTGCGATGCGCTCAATTTTCCAACCGCCGCTCACGGCACTGGATCGCCTGCCACGCAGCGGGGAGGATCAGGCTAAAGTCGATCTCGGACGGCATTTATACTACGAAAAACGCCTGTCCAGTAACAATAAAATCGCCTGTAATTCGTGCCATTTGCTCGATAAATACGGCGTGGATGGGCTGGATTTCTCGCTGGGCGTGCCCGGCAAACCGGTGGGGCGAAATTCGCCAACCACTTACAACGCGTTTTTCCATATTGCCCAATTCTGGGATGGCCGTGCTGCCACAGTCGAAGAACAGGCAAAAGGCCCCATTTTAGCCGGAAAAGAGATGGGAATGCCCAGTGCCGCCGCCGTGGTGGCCAAGCTGAAGGGCATCCCGGAATATCCGCCGCTCTTTAAGAAGGCGTTTCCACGGGATAAGGATGCGGTGACGTTTATGAATGTCGGCACGGCGATCGGGGCGTTTGAGCGGAATTTGGTGACACCAGGGCGGTTTGATGAATATCTCGCCGGCAAAACCTCCGCACTCACTGCAAAAGAACAAAAAGGCCTGAAAACGTTTGTCACCACCGGCTGCGTGACCTGTCACACCGGCCCATTGGTGGGCGGGAATAGCTATCAAAAGCTCGGTCTGGTGAAGCCTTGGCCGAATCAAGGGGATCCGGGGCGTTCGGCGATTGTGGGCGATGATGCGTTTAAGATGTTCTTCAAAGTGCCATCATTGCGGAATATTGAAAAAACCGGTCCGTATTTTCACGATTCCAGCGCAAAGACGCTGGAAGCAGCTGTCACCAAAATGGCCAAACACCAGCTTGGCCGCGAATTGACCGGTGAACAGCTTGGGGATATCGTGTCATTCCTCAAGAGCCTCACCGGTAAAATACCCGAGGAATACATCAAAAAACGCCCGTTCTAGGCGAGTTTAGCCCCAAACAGGATGCGCATAAAAATCCACTTTGGTGGGTGAATAAAGCTTTCGCTAGCTCGTCTCAATATCAGACACGCCACTCAGGCAGTCGAACAGGAGGAAGACATTATAGACAGGTTGGGTAGCCCGTCGGCTCTGGCAACAGACCGGCGGGCTTTTTTTGCCGACAACCCCCTCGCGCCCTGCCACCCTCCGCCAATGGGCGAACTCGATCCCCAACTCGAACAACACCTCCGCCGCCAACCCAATCTCGGCAAAGGCGTGTACCTCGCCAGCACCGCAGTCGTTGTGGGCGATGTCACCCTCGGCGATCACTCCAGCGTTTGGTATCACGCTGTACTGCGCGGCGATATCAACTTCATCAAGATCGGCCATCACACCAATATCCAGGACGGCACAGTCGTCCATCTCGCCGATGATTACCCCTGCGAAATCGGCAACTGGACCACCATCGGTCACAGCGCGGTAGTCCACGCGTGCCGCATCGGCGATGAATGTCTCATCGGAATGAACAGCACCGTCCTCGATGGCGCCGTCATCGGCTCCCAATCCATCATCGGCGCGAACGCACTCGTCACCGGCGGCACCCAAATCCCCGCGGGCTCGCTCGTCCTCGGCAGCCCCGCTAAAGTAATCCGCCCTCTCACTGAAGATGAACGCGCCGACCTAAAGCCGTGGGCCCAAAAATACGTCGACAACACCGCCTATTGTTTGAAACATAATTTGAATGTTGGCGCTCCGCTGTCCACTTGATTTTCCCTCGATTGAGCTTGCGAATTAAATCCAACTCATCGGCCAAGCGTTGGATTTTGTACACACCGCCGGGAGCAGTAAACGCCACTTTTTTTTGGCAGTAGCAAACGGATTCGGCACAGAACTGGATGCACTCATCAACATCAGGAAGCGCCTGAAGGAATCAGGCTGCACGTGATCGCCAGTGGAAGAAGGACATTTACGGACTGGAATGATTACTTCGTAGGGGTACTTGAGATTTTGCACTTAGGCAACGCCTTCGGTAAGCCATCAATTTGGGATTTGGTTAGCGGGTTGTTATTAAGATGCAAATCCTTCAAATTTGTCAGTTTCTCCAGCCCGGCTACGCTGGTTAGGTGGTTGTTGATTAGAAACAATAACGTCACGCTCTCCAAGTCAGACTTGGTAAGCATTCCGTTCGGCTTATTGATTTTAACACGAATCGTGTTCTCAATCTTGACATTATTCGGATCGCTTGGATCAGAAACCCAATTCGGATTCTTTGGAGTAGAGGCACCCCCACCAACGCCATTCCAGCAATTATCAATAGAAGTTGTTTCATTTGCGATAAGCTATATCAGCCCCGTTTGGTGACGTAACCCATTAAAGTCTATACTTCCATATCATCAAAAGGCATAAAGCCAAGGGCTTGTCCGCATTTCGGCGTTTGGCCTGCCATTATTTAAGAGGCTTACTTATGGAAACAATGCGATTGACTGCGCTTAGAATGGCCCCGAGGAGTAGAATTACCTTAAGCGGATTGTAGTGCCGTCTTCCCGCCGAGCGGGCCTTTGGGCGCAGGATTGGTTCAACCGAAAATTTTCCCCAGCTTGGTAATAGCCAGATACAAGCCGATGCCCACAAAACTGATAAACGAAATCCACAACATCACATCCCACGCGCGCCCCGATTGCAATCTGGCCTCCCCTTCCCGGTAGCGCAACCACAACACTGCAAACCCGAGCGGCACCAACAACAGACTTTGGAACATGCCAGAAATCACCACCAGCTTCCCCGGGTTTGGCCAAATGACATACACCAAAACACAGATCAACGGCAGCGCCGCCCCAAACCCACGCACCCATTTCTCGCGCTGGGCATCATCCAATTTCACCAATCCGGAGATCGCCGCGAAGTCCGTGTACAAGCGACACTTGGTGGCGTTGGAAATGAAGAACGTGGAAAACAAGACCGCCACTGCGCCCATCAGGAAAACACCGACCGCGTATCCACCGAACACCGGCGTGTACATGACTGAGAGCGTGCGAATGAGATCCTGCTTTTCGGGCAACAATCCCAAGCGCCCCAGCACCGCCGCGCCGAGCAAATAAAAAACCACCGTGCAAAAAGTGTAGACCACCATCGACAACCAGGCATCCCACTGCATCACCCGGATCCATCCTTGAGCCCGTGCGAACCAGCCCTCATTTTTCTCCCGCTTCCCCGTCCATCGCCCATACCCCTTTTCCAGACACCAATACGGATAGGCCACGATCTCCGCTGCGCCCACTCCGATAATCCCAAAAGTCGCTAAAGCGAGCCCGAGTTTTTCAGAACCTGAAGACAAAAAACCCAAACCCAAACCCGCCTTCAGATCGGCCGCTCGCACGGCCCATTCCGGTTGTGTTTGTAGCACGAACAAATTGACGATCGTCACCAGCGTGAAGGCGCCCACCAAAATCGCGGCAAACGCTTCGATAAACCCGAACCCGCCTCGCACTAGCATCACCGCCGTTAAGAGCGCAAGGATCAGAGCCCATACCCGGTCATCCACCGGTTTGTTTTCGAAGTCAAATCCGTCAACTCGCCCCGCCAACACATTCCGTTTCTCGGCGGACTCCGGATTCGCCCCAACCGCGATCTGTTGATCGATCACCTGAAGCTTCGCCCGCGCCGAAGCGGCCTCGTTGTAGCGTTGCCCCTTTTCGGTGATCGGCATGGCAATGGCCATAGCTTGCCCAACCCCGCCCACAATTCCGCCCAACTGCCCAAACCCAAAAATCATGGTGAAAGCCCAAAACAGCACGATCCAGTTGCCCTTAAACCGTCCCACTCTCAGACGTGGGCCCGGCAGACGATTCAGCAATCCGAGCGTGGTTTCGCCTTTGACGATAGCGTGACGCGCCATTTCGACCTGCGTGAAGCATTTGATCACACAACCGAAAATAATTAGCCCGAGAAAAACAAATCCCGCCTTGGCCCCGGTATGCGTAGCCGCGATCAGTTCCCCGGAACCCACAATACCGCCGGCCATGATCAGGCCCGGGCCCAGCATGCGGAGTATCCCGGCGATCTTCTCCGGCGGCTGACGCACCTCCGCCTCGCTCAACGCCAATCCTCCGACCACTGAGCCGTTCGCACCTGACTGCGTATGTGCCATTCGCGCAGCTCGGCCAGCATCCGCGATTTGGCCTCAGCGCCTGTTGGCGAATCCCAAAGATTATTCATCTCTTCCTGGTCCACCCGTAGATCGAACAGTTGCCCGTACGGTTCATCCAGAAAATGCACGAGCTTCCAATCGTGATCGCGAATCATGGTCATGAACGGCCCGTCCGTATAAATCCCATCCGTCATCTGTTCCGCGTACACGTAATCGCGCCCACCCCATTCCTCGCCGCGCAAGGCCGGCAGCACACTCACCGCCTCATTGCCTTCCGGTTGATCGGCCCCAGCTATTTCCAGAATTGCCGCGCCGATGTCCATGCTTTGCATGAGCCCATTCACCTCCCGGCCTCCGGCAAATTGGCTCGGCGCCCAAACCAACATCGGTACGCGCACAATTTGATCGTACATCGTCCATTTCTGGCTGTGCCCGTGATCCGTTAAGCAATCGCCGTGATCGCTGGTGAAGATGACAATCGAATTATCGAGAATCCCTTTGGCCTCCAATCCGGCCATCAATTCGCCGAGCTTTTCATCGATCATCGTCACGTTCGCCAGATAATGCCGGCGCTGGCGCAGGCGTTGCTCCTCGGTTGGGTTCAGCGAATGCACCACGGAATCGTGGTCCACCTCCACATTATGCTCGCGCATGGACTTAAATGGCGGCGGCTGACTTTCCAAATCCGCGTCAGTAACGGGCTGCAACTCAAGCTCACGATCCGCATAGGCCTCCAAATGTCGCGGCACGGGATCGTACGGTGGATGGGGCCCCGGAAACCCAATCTGCAAAAACAACGGCTTGTCCACCGGCTTTGTGCGCAGCCACCATTGCGCGAAATCGCCCACGAAGAAATCCGAATGCGTCTCTTCCGGAAGATCCCAAGTGAAAGCCCCCAACGCGTCGTGGTAGTTTTCGTATTCGCGGTAGAGTTCTCGCTGTTGCTTCACCAAACCGCGCGCCGCCAGCGCCTTGTCCCATTCATCAAAATAATAACGCCCCTCAAGAAAACGGTCCTTGTTCTCCACCACGTACCGCTCATGAAACCCGCACGGCGTCTGGAATGGCCACGTATGCATTTTCCCCACGTTCACGCAATGATACCCGGCATCAGCCAGTTGATTCACCCAACTCCGCCGCCACGCATCGGCATTCTTTAGGATCCCTGTTGTGTGCGGAAAGTAACCGGTGAATAGGCTCGCCCGAGAACTAGCGCAGGACGGCGCCGCCACATGACAATTGGAAAACGAAACGCCTTCGCGCACCAGCCGGTCCATGTGCGGCGTGTCCACAAACGGAAATCCCAACGCGTTGATGGTATCGTACCGTTGCTGATCGGTGATGATGAAAATGATGTTGGGCTGATCGGCCATGCGCAATCAGTCTAGGGTTTACGGAAAGGAATCGCAAGTGCCCGAGGCCGCGCCACACCCTTCAGACGAATTTTACTTTGCTGTTCCAACGAAAATGTCTAACCCGCTCCATCCCAATCATTCGGCATGTGGCTTCAAGCTTTTGGGCGCGCTCCCCAAATTCCACCGTCCGCCACGTTACCCTTGGGACAAACGGCATGGCCTTCTTGGATGTGAACGTGATCTCCGGTATGAGCTAATGTGGAGGCGGTTGTCTGCGCCGAATGAGCTTGCCTCTGGGCGCAGGCTTTGGCACACAGAACGCTTCAGATGCGCGGTTAGCTCAGTTGGTAGAGCATCACCTCGACACGGTGG